>JBDTLH010000382.1:0-9742 GCA_039934875.1 Acidobacteriaceae bacterium
ATGTAGTTTCATGCCGCGCAGAGGCAAAATTATGGCGATTCACGTTCGAGATACCCACGCGCAAGAAATTTACAAGAACATCATTGACTCGAAAGAGAAGTCAGACTACTCTACGCGCAATGAGAGCGCTTCGGCTTGCCGGAGTTACGCAAAATCGATGGAGCGTCATGCAGGTGGATCCCTTCACCCGACGCGGCATCTGCGGCCCTCAACTTGCCACTTCCATTCCACTTCAAACCTTGCTTGCCATTGCAACCACTCCGTCGGGAGGACGACGAACCAATAGATGAAAACCAGGAAGAACCTCGAGATCACGCCGAATCTGGAAGCTCTCTTTGGCACCAGGGACGAAAACCTTCACATTATGGAAGACGCTTTGGGCGTCGCGATCGACCTCCGCGCCAACGGAGTGACGGTCGAGGGCGCGCCGGCAGGGGTCGAGCGCGTGGAGCGCATCTTCAAAGACTATGAAACACTGCGCCGTGCGGGGCACCAGTTCCATAACGGAGATCTGGGTTCGATGCTGCGCGTGGTGACCAGCGATCCAACGGCGAGTTTGCGCGAGTTGGCGGAGAGCGGCAAGCAGCGCTCGCAGGGCGCGAAGCGCATGGTGCAGCCGAAGACGGTGAACCAGCGTAAATATATGGACGCCATCGAGAAGAACGATATGGTGTTCGGGATCGGTCCGGCGGGCACAGGTAAGACGTATCTTGCGGTGGCTATGGCGGTATCGGCACTGCAGTCGAAGCAGGTGAGCCGGATTGTTTTAGCGCGTCCGGCGGTAGAGGCGGGAGAGCGGCTGGGATTTTTGCCGGGGACCCTGCAGGAGAAGGTCGATCCTTATCTTCGCCCGTTGTATGACGCGCTCTATGACCTGCTGGAGCATGAGCGGGTGGACAAGCTGCTGCAGAGCGGAGTGATCGAGATCGCTCCGATTGCGTTTATGCGCGGGCGGACACTGAACGATGCCTTCATCATCATGGACGAGGCGCAGAACACCACTATCGAACAGATGAAGATGTTCCTCACCCGCATGGGCAACAATTCGAAGGCGGTAATTACCGGCGACATCACGCAGATCGATCTGCCCAATGCGAACAAGAGCGGCCTGGTGGATGCGGTCCGTATATTGCAAAGCGTGGAGGGCATACAGTTCAACTTCTTCGAGGAGTGCGACGTAGTGCGCCATCATCTGGTGCAGCGCATTATCCATGCTTACGAGGATGTTGCCCGGCGGGCGGCGCAGCAGCTTTCGCTTTCGCTCGACGAGAAGACGGGGGAGGCGACGCTGATCAGCGAACTGCCGGAGCGGGTGCCGGTGCTGGAGCAATAGATGGTTGAACATCTGCATGAAAGATGATATAAAGGCTTATCTGCTGATTGCAGATTAACCGCAAAGGCGGTACTTACAAAAGCTTCTCTGGAACGAACGTATACAAAAGAGGATCTGCACAAGTGCCCCACCTGATAAAGGTGGGGTTTTACTGTAATGCGCCATACTCGTATGCAAATCTCTAAATATCAGGCTCTTTACACAAAGTTTAAAAATCAACCGGTTCAAGATGTATTGGCGCATTTCCATCCTGACAGAGACCCGCTCACCGGGAGTCAGGACTTCGACGCTCCATTCCGAAAGATCGCGGCGATGACTTTGGAAGGACCTGATGCTTGGGAGTTCACTCAGCCGAAATTTCAAAACAAATATCATTCCAAGCCGCCAAAACTCCGAAACTATTTGTTGTATACGTTCGCGAGGCTCAGGGCACTTGAAATTGCTCATCCGGGGGAATATTTTGCTGAGAGCGAAGACAAGAATTGGGTTTGCTTCAACACGGGACTACAGGACAAACATTCGGCAGATCTTTACGCGATATTCCTGAGATACGAGCCTAAGCCTGGAATCAACGCCGAGAGGCCGGTATCGGATTGGGTTTACCGGGGGACCGTCACCTCTCGGCTCCCAGTATTTCGCGATCATTTTGGAACCAAGCTCCCGAAGCTGGCTTGGTATTCGACGGATAGCCGGGATTACATCTTTAATACTGATTACGATTTGGAGACCGACATCTTCGACCATATGTTTGAAAGAGCTAAAGAGAGATCAGGATTCCCTGAGGATGTAACAGACGAATCAGTTCGCAATTATTTGAGGGGCGCAATCGAGAATCTCCTTCCAAAGATTAAGCGCAACTACAAAACCGCTATCCCGGTCTATTACATCGAGGAAGAACGCATGCAGTTGTTGCTTCCATTCCATTCCTCGAACGGACGCGACACAGCTTGTTTTCTGATTGAGCGAGATGATCAGCGTCGCTGTTATCGAATCAAAACAATACTCGATATGGATCATGCTTTTTTTGCTGCTCGGTTAATCACAAGGCCGGACAAAGAATGGCTCAATCCGTAGTCTTGGGAAGATCGAAGCCACTTACGCGTGCCCGAATTAGGCCGTGCCCAGAGGAGATGCAAAGTCATAAGATTAGCCTGATTGTGGATCCACTGCGGCGGCTTAGGCGCAGGCAGCTGGAGGAGTTCGCCGAGGCGGCGCGCGTGGCGGTAAAGCTGCGCGGCGAGGTCACGGTGCTGCTGACTTCGAATGAGCGCATCCAGCAGTTGAATCGTCAGTATCGCAAAAAGAACAAGGCGACGGACGTGCTGAGTTTTCCCGCTCCCGAAAATTTGAGGAAGGAAGTCGCGGGCGACCTCGCTATATCCATGGATATTGCCGCCGAGTACGCGCGGCGGCTGGGGCACTCGCTTACCAAGGAACTGTGCGTGCTAATTTTGCATGGGATAATCCATCTGGCGGGACATGATCACGAGACCGACAATGGAGAGATGGCGACCCTGGAGGCGAAGTTGCGCAAGCGCTTCGGGCTGCCTTTGTCATTGATCGAACGAACGGGAACCGAACGGACCGGGCGCGGGCAGGCATGATTATTTTCTGGATCATCCTGCTGGCGCTGCTCTCGACCGTGCTGGCGCTCGCGAGCTACATCGAACGTATCTATGGCGAGGCAGGCAAGCTGCTGTCGCGCGAGTTCGAACAGAACATAGAGGTCTATGAAGAGCGCATCGAACCGAAGCTGCGCTCGCGCGGCCCCTCGCGGCGGCTTTCGGGCGCCATGGGGCTGCTGGCGCAACTGTGCAACACGGCGATCACGCTGGTGCTTGCGTACTTCGTATTCAGTGGCCCGTTCAGCGCGGCGCAAGTGGCGCAGTTGGCCATCGCGCTTGTTCTTATCCTGCTGACTTTCAATCGACTTGTTCCCTTCCTGCTGTTCACGCGCACGCGCGGGGTATGGCTGGTGCGGTTCACGCCCTTGCTCAGAATCATGATGTGGGTGATCTTCCCGGTGACGCTGGCGCTAAGCTTCTGCATGTCCATCGCGGCATTGGCGGAGAAGCGGGAACGGGAGGCGCCGGAGACGCCGCAAGAAGCCGTGGAAGCGCTGATCGAGGCGGGAGAAGAAGAGGGCATTCTGGAAGAGAGCGACCGCGAGCTGATCCATTCCGTGGTGGAGTTCGGAGACAAGATCACGCGCGAGGTCATGACTCCGCGACCGGACGTCTTCGCTGTCCGCAGTGACACTACGATTGAGGCCTTTCACGAGTTGTTGCGCGAACGTCCGCATACCCGGGTCCCGGCGTACAAGACCTCACTCGAAGACATTGAAGGCATCATCTTCACCCCTGATCTGTTGCAGGTGCGGGATTCCGAAGCCGGCAGCCGCACGGTGGGGACGCTGCTGCGGCCGGCGTATTTTGTGCCCGAAACCAAACCCACGATGGAGCTGCTGCGTGAGTTGCAGCGGCAGAAGAGCCACATCGCTATCGTCATCGATGAATACGGAGGCGTCACCGGAGTGGTCAGCGTCGAGGACCTGGTGGAAGAGATCGTCGGCGAACTACATGACGAGCGGGAGAGCAATGCGGAGGCGGTGAAGCAGGCAGATGGCTCCTACATCGTCTTCGGGACGCTTGACATCGGCAGGCTGGAAGACATCTTTGGCTTCCGCCCCGAAGACGAGCATGAGGTCGAGACCTCAACGGTGGGCGGACTGGTCATTGAGCGCCTGGGGCACATTCCTCGCTGCGGTGAGAGACTAGAGGAATCGGGATTGCGCTTTGAAGTGCTCAAGAGCACCGACCGCCGCATTGAAAAGCTGCGCATCTCGCGCATCGCGCCGAGGGCTGAAAATGAAGATATTCGGAAGGTAACGGCATAATGGCGTTTCGCTCAGGATTCATCGCCATCATCGGACGTCCTAATGCGGGCAAGAGCACGCTGCTCAACACGCTGGTGGGGCAGAAGATCGCCATCGTCACCCACAAGCCGCAGACCACGCGCAACCGCATCCGGGGCTTTTTGAATGTGCCGGCGAAAACGGGGCGGCATCCGGCGGCACAGATGATACTGGTGGATACGCCGGGAATCCATAAGCCCAACTCGCCGCTGGGCCGGCGCATGATGCAGGAGGTCTATGACGCGCTGGGAGAGCGCGATCTGGTGCTGCTCATCATCGACGCAACCAAAAAGTTTGGCGCGGGTGATGAATATGTCCTGGAGTTAATCAGGAAGTCTGAAGCGCCCGCGCTGCTGCTGCTCAACAAAATCGACCTGATCGCTAAAGACCAACTGCTGCCGCTGATCGAGAGCTACCGCAAGCTGCACGAGTTTAAAGAGATCATCCCCATATCCGCCAGCAAGGGGCAGGGCGTCGAAGAACTGCTGGAGGCATGCGTCCGCCTGCTGCCGGAGGGGCCGCGTTACTTTGCGAAAGACCAGATCACCGACCAGCCGGAGCGCTTTCTCGCCGCGGAGATCATTCGTGAAAAGGTCCTCATGCTGTTGGGCCAGGAGGTCCCGTACGCGACCGCGGTCATGATCGAGAAATGGGAAGAGCCGCCCGCCCGGACAGCATCCCAACGACCGCCGCTGACCCGCATCGCCGCCGCCATCTTCTGTGAGCGCGAAGGACAGAAAGCCATTGTGATCGGCAAGGGCGGCGCAATGCTCAAGAAGATCGGCACCAACGCGCGCTATGAGCTGGAGAAGATGCTGGGAACGAAGGTTTTTCTGGAGCTGTTCGTGAAGGTGCAGGGCGGATGGTCGGAGTCGCGGGGATTTTTGAATGAACTCGACTGGAGAAGGCAGATGGAATCACTCACGGTTGCCGGAAACCCAGAAGCAACCACAGAGGACACAGAGGAAGCACCAAGGAAACACAAAGGTAAAGATCAAAACGCGGTTTAGTGGAACTCACGAGCGAAAGTCCGCCTAAGGGTTGCTGGAGGAGAAAAGGCGTTCTTCCTTCCCTTCGTGCGACTTTTGGTTGCTTTTGGCGTTTTACGTGGTGCTCTTCGCCTTGTGCGCCCTGCACTTGGTGGTGATGGCGGTTTCGAGCTTCAATCTGATCTCATCGGGCAGCACATATACCTCGTTGTGCCGGTAGATCTCGATGGTCTTCTTGGTGGTGTCGCAGACGACGTAGCAGTCTTTGCACCAGTGCAAATGATCGTCCAATTCGGACTTGGTCTGGGCGTCGATCTCGCCGTCGAGATACTCATTGAGCTGTTTGAGAAGGTCTGAGCACTTCACTGCTGCGTGTCCCCGGTTTTTTTCTTGAAGTAGCGGTTCAATCTATCGCGAAGCTGCAGGCGCGCGCGCAACAGCCTCGATTTTACGGCCGGAACGCTCAATCCAAGCGCCTCGGCGGTCTCCTCTGTCGAAAGCCCCTCGATGTCCCGCAGGACAAAAACTGTTTTGAATCCGGGCGAGAGGCCGTTGATGGTCTTCGTCAGAATCTCCTTCAGCTCCGAGCTGCCATATTGCTGCTCCGGGTTCGGGCTCCAGTCCGCGACCTCCCGGGGCATGCTGCCCTCTTCCGTTTCCACATCTTCGTCGATGGAAACCGTCTTTGCATTGCGCCGCTTGCGCAGGCGCATCAGCGCCTCATTCACCGCAATGCGCACCAGCCAGGTATAAAACTTCGAATTCCCCTGAAACCGATCAAGGTGCTGGAAGGCCTTGAGGAACGCGTCCTGCACCACATCCTCCGCGTCTTCGCGGTTTTGCGTGATGTGGTTCGCGATCCGGAAGACGTTCCGGTCATATTTGCGGACGAGCTGTTCATAAGCTCCCACATCACCGCCCTTGGCGGCTGTGACCAGGGCTAGTTCCTCCCCGGTGTCCTCTCCTATCTTTGATTGGATTGTCTCCATGGCTCCGCGATGCAGATTATCTGCTCTGTTCCCGTCTGTTATCTTATCCTGTTAAAAGCTTCGGAAGAAACTCAGGATGGTCCATTTTTAATGTTTCGCAGAGGTATCTTCCCCTGACAGCAACCGTCGGCATGAATTATTTTTGGCGGGCCACGCCGCATCTGATCTTTTTTGCGGTATTGACGCTGGCGCTGTCCGACGCGGGATGCAATTCCACGGCTGTGGCCATCGCCCAGCCGGGGCAGCCGGAGGCCAATTTCAATGTGGTGATGAAAAAGTGGGTCATTACACCGGATGTAATTCGCGTCAAGCAGGGCACGATGGTGCATCTGCACATCACTACCGCCGATGTGCAGCATGGCTTTGAGGTGAAGGGACTGAACATCTCGGAGCCGGTCAATCCCGGAAGGACCACCGATATCAATTTCGTCGCCGACAAGCCGGGAAGATATGAAGTTCAATGTGGCATCCTGTGCGGCAAGGGACACGATGATATGACCGGCGCCATCGTCATCGAGAACTAAAGACAGAAGCAACCACACCAGAAGCAACCACAGAGGTCACGAAGGGCGCACGAAGGGACACAAGAAAAAACAACCGCATGAAAGATGCTCCGAGCGGCTTTAGCTTTACGTGTTCCCTCCTTTACCTTCGTGCTGCCTCCGTGACCTCTGTGGTTGCTTTTTTGAGGAGTCGGCGTTGACGGAGTTGGTGCGCTTCCAGTCTTCTCGGAAACTAGCGGATTTTACCGATAGCAGAGCAGGCGTGAATGCGTCTATGCTTGAGACAGTCCCATGTCGATGCTGCGCTTTTCGTTCCTTCGTCTAATGGCTCTTACGCTGCTCGCCGGCCTTTCGCTCCCGTTGGCCGCGGCACATTCCACGGCTGCCAAGCATCCGGCTGCCAAGAAGCACATTGCGACTCCCGGAAGAAAATCCAAGGCCACGCGCAAAACGGTGAAGCACCGGACGCGAAAGAGAAAACTTACCCCCGCGCAGCGCGCCAAAGCCGCCCGGATGAAGCGGGCGTTTGTGGCCTCTTCGCAGTTGCGTCCCATGGCGCAGCAACTGCTGGAAAACCGCACGCCGCCGGCCTATGCGGCAGTGGAGCAATACGCGCGCAGCCATCGCGGCAGCAGCGCGGGCACAATGGCATGGCTGGCCATTGGCTACGCTCATCTGGTGGACAACCAGAGCCAGGCGGCGATCGCTCCGCTCGAATCGGCCAAGCTGCACGCCACAGATAGCGACCTGGGTGACTACGCCAGCCTTTTCCTCGCCCGCGCCCTCAGCGGTTCGGGTCAGGCGATGGCGGCTGCGACGGCGCTCTCTGATTTCGGCGCGAGATATCCCGACTCGGTGCTCAAACGTGACGCCGCTCTGGCGCGCACCGATGCGCTGGTTTCAGCCGGGGAGGCGGCCACCGCGGTCAAGGCACTGGAGCCATTACGGTCCCAGGGCCGCGCCGATGTGGAGCTGGCGATAGGCAAGGCCTACCAGGCCCTCGGCGACCAGCCACGTGCGCTGGCTGCGTTCACCCATATCTATACCGATTTCGCCACTTCTTCGCAGGCCAATGATGCCGCCAATGAATTGCGCAGACTCAATCCCGCCGATCCCTTCGGCAGCCTGAGTGAGGCGCAACGCCTCACCCGCACCGACCTGCTCTATAAAGCCCACCGCTACGGCGATGCCGCCGATGAACTGCGCGCGCTCTTGAACCAGCCGCAAATCTCTGCCCCCAACGACAGCACGCGGCGGAGCATCATGGTCAGGCTGGCGGGCGCGCTTTATAAGTCAAAACGGGAATCTGAGGCCATGGCGCTGCTCGATCAGGTTGCGGAGCAGCCGATTGACGATGCCGGCGCGCAGCGCCTCTTTCTCAAAGCGGAAGAGGCGCGCAACAAGGATGACGGCGAGAACAACCGCAAGTATGCGGACCATCTCTTTGCGTCCAATCCCAAATCGATCTGGACGCAGGAGGCGCTGCTCTCGGCCGGCAACATGTATCTGCTGCGCAAGGATTATCCCAATGCGATCAAGTATTTCCTGGAGTGCGCGCAGGCGGATGAGAAAGGCAGGCTCGCGGGATACACGCATTGGAAGGGCGCATGGTTGACCTACCGCACCGGCGACCGCAATGCCGCCCGTAGTCTGTTTCTGGAGCAGATTGCCAAATGGCCCGCCGGCCAGGAGATGCCCGCCGCGCTCTATTGGTCGGCGCGGCTGGCGAGCGAAGATGGGCGCCGGCAGGATGCCAAGGCATACTATGCCAAACTGCTCGGACGCTACCGCGGCTATTACTACGGAGTGATCGCCGCTTCACAGTTGCAGGCGTTGGAAGCGGTTCCCGCCTCCAACATCCCTGAGCTGGAGAGGATCGGCGCCGCCGAACCCGCTCCCGAATTGAGCGATGCGCCGGAGGACGATCCGCGGGTCGCCAAGGCCCGGCTGTTGACCAACGCCGCGCTCAATGATTACGCGATGCGGGAGATGAAGGCGGCGCAGGAGGAGAACGATGGAGCGTGGGTCCCCGGCGAGCTGGCGCGACTTTATATCAGCCAGCAACGTCCCGACCGCGCACTTCGTTCGCTCAAGTCTTCCCTTCCCGGATACTTCACTTACGGGATGGACGAGGTCCCGCGCTTCTACTGGGAGACGCTCTTCCCTCGCCCCTACTGGAACGAACTGCGCGCTTACTCGTTGCTGGAGGGGCTTGATCCTTATCTGGTGGCTTCGCTGATCCGGCAGGAGTCGGAATTTAATCCCAGCGCGGTATCGGGCAAGGACGCGTACGGGCTCATGCAATTGCTTCCCTCGGTGGCGAAGAGTATGGCGAAAGAGCTAAAGATCCGCCACTGGAAGCAATCTGAGATCACTAATCCGCAGATGAACCTGCGCCTGGGGATCCATTACTTCCGCACGTTGGTGAACAAATATAACGGGCAGGTGGAATACGCACTCGCCGCCTATAACGCGGGAGACAATCGTGTTTCAGACTGGCGCAGCAACGGAGACTACCACGACATCTACGAATTTGTGGAGTCCATCCCGTTTACCGAGACGCGAGAGTATGTGCAGGCGATCGAGCGCAACTCTGAAATTTATGCTGAGCTTTACAAACCGGGAGAGCGAGTGGTGGCGACGGCGCAAAAGCCAGCTCGGTAGAAAGCCGGGGGGGCAGCGCCGGTATCTTTATCTTATAGCCTGCCCCTGCCTCTCCCGAATAGCAGATAGAGAAGAATCAGCAGCAGAATCAGGCTCAGCGCGCCGCCTCCGTAATAGCCTACGCCAGGACCCATGTAGTAGCCGCCGCCGCCGAATAGCAGCAGCAGAATGATGAGAATGATGATGAGACCCATGCGCGGAAGTCTACCATAAACGTAGTTGCGAGTCGCTGACTCAGGCCATCGCAGTGGGATCGAATGTCCGCGCCAGCTACTCGCGAATAAAACTTATACGCGACCGAAGCTGAACGCGTGCATCTTATTCAAAGCCTCGTCTCAGTGCGCAACGCC
>JBDTLH010000383.1:0-12838 GCA_039934875.1 Acidobacteriaceae bacterium
GATTTCCGGTCACGATCGGCTCCTCGCTGATATTGCCGCTGGTCATCACCAAAGCCGCAAACTCCGCAGGCTGATCGCCCGCATCACTGAACAATAAATAGTGCAGCGGCGTGTATGGCAACATCACTCCGATCGTGTCGTTCCCCGGTGCGACGGCTTCCGAAATCTCCGTATCCGGCCTGCGGGGCAACACCACAATCGCACGTCGCGGGTCCAACAAGGCCGCCCGGTCTGCCTCGCTTACAGTGCAAAACTGCTCGATCGAATCGATGTCGCGCGCCATGACTGCAAAAGGCTTGTCGCTGCGCCGTTTCCGTTCTCGCATCGCCCGCACCGCCTCATCATTCTGCGCATCACACGCCAGCAGAAACCCTCCCAGGCCCTTCACCGCGACAATCCTGCCTTCCCGCAACATCGCCCGCCCCCGCCGGATCACCACCAGAGCATCCTCGGCATTGAAAGACGCCGGTTCATGCAGCAGAGGATCCTGCACCAGCGCCAGGCCCGGCCCGCAAACCGGACAGGCATTCGGTTGCGCATGGAACCGGCGGTCCTTTGGATTCTCATATTCAGACTGGCATAAGGCGCACATGGGGAAGCAGGCCATGGTCGTCTTTGGCCGGTCATAGGGGATGTCCTGAATGATGGTGTAGCGCGGTCCGCAGTTGGTGCAGTTGGTAAATGGATAACCATATCTGCGGTTTGCAGGATCGCTGAAATCACGCCAGCAATCCTCGCAAGTCCCTATATCAGAAGGGATTAGCGCGAATTGGCCGGCAATTGCCCGGCTCTCGCGAATGATGAATGAGGTGTCGCCCACTATCGGCATCTCGGTGACGGTGATCTCGTCAATCTGCGCCAATGGCGGTGCTTTCTGCCGCAATGTCTCTAAAAAGTGGGCAATTGTTGCCTCGAGGCCCTCAACCTCAATGAATACGCCGTTGGAAGAGTTGAGTACGTGGCCGGAGAGGCCTAAAGTTTGCGCAGAGTTATAGACGAATGGGCGGAATCCCACCCCTTGCACGATGCCCCTGACCCGGATTTGTCTGCGTACCGGCAACTGGAAACTATAGCTCAAAGTCAATCCAGAAAGCCTGATGTCTTATTTCAGACCCCGTGGACAAGCAAAAACAGCATAAAAAACAGCGCGAAAACAATGAAAAAAAGAGGGGAAAAAGGTTCCATTTGTATCAAAATACTTCTCTTTTTAGCCCAACTCATGCAACCACCTGGTTGCCTAATGGAAGTAGCTCATCCAGAAGAAAAACAGATTTGAAATCGCCATTCCAATCACGGCTGCAACCAGCCAGACGTTTTCAAAACGAGTATTGACGGTGCGCATGATCTTGCGGTCGTTCGCGAGCAGCAAGATGAAGATAAAGATGGGCACGAGGACGATGCCGGCGATGACCTGCGACCAGTAGAGCACCTTGACGGTGTTGACGCTGAAGTAATCGATGGCGACTGCGCCGGCGATAACGGCGGAGACCATGGCATAGAAGAAGCGCGCCTCCCATGGCGCTTTGGAGAGGCCGGACTCCCACCCGAAGGCCTCGGCGACACTGAAGCACAGCGACGCCAGCAGAATGGGCAGGGCGACCAATCCTGAACCGATGATGCCGATGGAGAAGAGGATGGGACCGATAGCGCCGAGGGGTCGGAGGGCCTCGGCGGCGATGCGCGTGGTCATGCTCGAGGCATCGGTGACGTGCAGGTGGGAGGCGGCGACAATCACAGAGAGGGATATAAGGCAGGCCACAAAGGTGCCGGCGTGGGATTCGCTCTTGTCATTGTCACTGCGAGAGTAGGCTGCGCGGGCCGACGCCTGTGGCAGGTCGCGCTTCGTGCTGATCTGCCAAACAATGACATTGGGGGTAAGCAGAGAGCCGAAGACGGCGATCACGGCCATCAGGTAATCGGAGGTCGCCTGCAGATGAGGGACGAAAACGCCATGTGCGAGTGCGGGAAAGGAGGGGGTGACATGCCAGGCGGCAAAGACATAGGCGATGAGGATCAGGGAGAAGCTGCCAAGGATTTTTGTGGTCTTATTGAAGTCGCCAAGGATGAGGATGTACCAGACGACGAAGCCGACCACGGCGAGAAAGAAATAGCGGGGCAGATTGAGGATGAGGGAGAGGCTGTCACTGACGGCGACGATGTCTCCTATGATCATGGCGAAGTTGACGACGATCATGCAGAGCGCGATGGGGAAGGCGCCTTTTGCGCCGTAGCGCATTTTGATGAGTTCGACCAGGCCGCGGCGGGTCTCACTACCCAGGCGGGAGGCGACCGCGAAAACACTATAGAGGACAGGAATGCAGAGCAAGACCACCCAGGCGATCGAGTATCCAAAACTAGCGCCGGCCACGGTAGCGGTGAGGACGGCGGCGGGATCGAGGTCGGCAGCGCCGGCGATCACGCCGGGAATGAAGCTGAGCAGGCGTTGATGAAACGACTGCGCATTGTCACCCTGATCGCCGTCTTGGGCGGCGGGGTTGGCTAGGGAGAGAAGTTGCATTTGGTCAGCTACTTAGAAGCCAGTTGAGAGCATATGGATTTACGAGAGATGGGCGCAATGTTAGTTCAGGTCAGGATACACACTGGTGGCCGCGCGGGCTAAGTCCCGCGGGCAGAATCTGGTTTGTGTACTTGAGTCGGTAATAAAGCTGGGGTTCTACCTGAACCCGAAATCGGCGCACGGTGAAGTCGGGGCCTCCCAGAAACAATTTTTCCGTAGGGGAACTCTGATTGAGTGGAGGGTCGGCGTCCTCGCCGACCTGCCTGCGCAGTAAGCACTGATTTTTAGTCAGTCCGGTTCGCGTTGAATGCGAATAGTCGGCGAGGAGGCCACCTCCAGACGCACCTTGTTCAGAGTTTCCTTAGTCAGTCCGGTTCGCGTTGCACGCGAATGGTCGGCGAGGACGCGGACCCTCCAGACGCAACTTGTTCAGAGCTTCCGTAGCTGTAGAATCAAGCTGGCTGAAAGAATGAGCATTTTGCGAGCTCCGATCCCATGATGTATTTGAATTCCGCAGCCGCGCTCCTGGGGAACGTTCTTCTGATTTTCGTGCTGATCTATTGGGGGATGGCGGTACTTTCGGATTATTTTGCGAGGGGCCGGGTGTCGCGCAATATCACGCACCTGCTGGGAGGAATCGGACTGCTGGGGCTGGCGCTGCGCTGCATACTATCACCCGGCACCGCGGCGCTGCTGGCATTCCTGGCCAAGACCCATCTCTCGACGGTGTTAGTCGGCATCAGCACGGCACTGTTGCTGACGGCGATTGTGGCCTTCGGAGCGATTACATATTGGCGGCCGTTGCGGCTGTGGCACGAGCGCAAGTTGGAAGAGGACCTGCGGAGGGCAAAGCGGGAACTGGATTGAATAGTTGTTAGTTGTCAGTTGTCAGTTGTCAGTTGTTGGTTGTTGGTTGTTAGTTGTTGGTAGTTGGTTGTTAGTTGTTAGTTGTCAGTTGTTAGTTGTCAGTTGTCAGTTGTCAGTTGTCAGTTGTTAGTTGTTGGTTGTTAGTTGTTGGTAGTTGGTTGTTTTTCGGGAGGACGTGACTCCGCGACCGAGACTTGAACCGTAACCCGCGACCCTGAGCCGTGTTTCAGGCCGCCTGGGTGCCGCGCAATAGCTGGCGATAAGCGTTGTCAGGCGAGAGCCGCGTCTCCAGCAACTTGCGAGCGTGCTCCAGCGATTCTTTGACCTCAGGCTCGGTACGCTCGGCGATGTGGGCGATCTCAGGGATGGAGAATCCTTCCAGGGCGTAGAGCACGAAGACATCGCGATCATTCTTCTTCAAGCAGGCGAGTGCGCCGCCGACCTGCTCGATGGATTCGCGGGAGTAGGTGATCTGTTCGGGATTGCTGGTTGACTGTTCGGGGATGAAGTCTTCGTTGTAGAGTTCGTCGTCGGGCTGGTGGAATTGCAGATAATTTTCGTCGCTGCCGGTGACGTTCTGCTCACCTCGCGGCTCTTCCATGTGGACCTCGCCGGTGGAGCGGTTACGCTCCGCGATAATATCCACAGCCTGCATGGCGAGGCGGTAGAGCCACTGCTCGATGGAGAGCAGGTCGGGATGCTGAGCGTGGCCGTCAAGAGCGTTGGCGACGGTCTCATCGAGCACCTCGTCCACGCTGACCAGGTTGGGCGAGACCTCTCCGGCGCCGATACGAAGGCGAAGCTGCCGGCGAACAAAGCGCTCGAGATCATTCATGTTGGTATTGACGAAGAGACGAACATCGCCGGTGGTCGCTTCGGGGTTTGGATCAGGTACTTTCATCGAGGCGAGCGTCTCTTCGAAGGGAACGGCTTGCGACTGCGGCGCCTTTCTGCGATGGAAGTTGCGGCTGTTGCGCAGGTGCTCTTTGTGGTTGTCGAGCTGAGTAATGAGTTCCTTGAACGCGCCTTTGATGGCGGTGACCGCTTGCGCAGCGCTGCTGCTGGAGGCGAGTTGGCCCGAGGGCATGCGAAGATTGAGGCTGACGGATATACCGCCGCTCTTTGAAGAGCTGGTTTCAACGTTACCGTGAAGGTGGACCAATTCAGGACGGAAGACGCGCATTCTGCGGGTCAGCTTCTCGACTTGCTGGTTAATTTCGGTTTCGACGGCGGGGACGTGTTGGGCGCGGTAACTAATTTGGACGTTCATCGGCTCCTCTGAGTTAAGGGTGGAGGTACCGGATTGCTGTGGACTGAATTTACATCTCTTCCGTAGGACGCGCAAGATAGGGGTGAAGTTGCATGAAGCAGAGGGCAGAGATCAGCGGCGGAGCATGGCGTTGCATCGGCAGGAAAACATAGGTCCTTCGACTCGCTTCGCTCGCTCAGGATGACAACCGTGGGGCCAGGCGGCAACAGTTGTACTAACGGCAATGGTGGACTAGACGGCGACGGTGAAAGAGGTTTCGTCGCGCACGACGGTGCGGTATAGGGTGTCACGCTCGACGGGGACGCGTCCGGCTTCACGGATGAGGCGCATGAGCTCGGCGCGGTTCAGGCCCTGGGGAGTTTTGGCTCCGGCATCGTGATAGATTTTTTCTTCGATGACGGTGCCGTCAATGTCGTCGGCGCCGAAGCGGAGCGATATCTGGGCGATCCTGGGCGAGACCATCTGCCAATACGATTTTATGTGGGGGAAGTTGTCGAGCATGAGGCGTCCAATGGCGATCTGTTTGAGGTCCATGATGCCGGTGGTTTTGGGCAGATGCTGGAGCGGCGTGTTGTCGGGATGGAAGGCGAGGGGGATGAAGGTCTGGAAGCCGCCGGTGTCATCCTGCAGTTCGCGCAATCGGGTGAGATGGTCCACGCGATCTTCGTCGTTCTCCACATGGCCGTAAAGCATGGTGGCGTTGGAGCGGAGTCCGACGTTGTGAGCGATGCGGGCGATCTGCAACCATTCTGCGCCGTCGATCTTGTGATCGCAGATGATGTGGCGCACGCGGTCGGAGAAGATCTCCGCGCCGCCGCCGGGCATGGAATCCACGCCGGCTTCTTTCAACTGTTCAAGTGTTTGTTGAATGGTGAGCTTATAGCGTTTGGCGAAAAAGGAGATCTCCACCATGGTGAATGCCTTGACATGCACTTGCGGGAAGCGTTCTTTCAAGCCGCGAACAAGGTCAGTGAAGTAGGAGAAAGGGAGATCGGGATGAAGGCCGCCGACGATATGGAATTCGGTGATGGCTTCGGTGTATCCTTCGCCGGCCGAGCGCCATGCCTCTTCGAGCGCCATGGTGTACGCGCCGGGTGCGTCTTTCTTGCGTCCGAAGGCGCAGAGGCGGCAGGCGGCGACGCAGACATTGGTGGGATTGATGTGGCGGTTAACGTTGAAATAGGCGACGTCGCCGTGAAGCCTTTCGCGGACATAGTTCGCCAGCCAGCCGACGGCGAGGATGTCTCCGGAGTGGTAGAGGGTGGTACCGTCGTCGAAGCTGAGGCGCTGGCCGGAGAGAACCTTGTCGTGGATGGGATGGAGGCGAGGGTCGTCGGTCTGGAAAGGCTTGGCTTGAACTTCGCTGGGCATGGCAGTTCTATTCTAGTGGATTGGATGCGGTTGAGCGGCACGGGAATGCGCGGGCGGGCCGCCCACGCGACCACCGGCGAGCCGCCGGCGCTACCGATGCCGGTGCCACATTCGGCTAGAGGTTTTTGCCCAGCAGCAGGGCGTCGCCGCCGCGTTTGTAGTAATCGGAGAGACGGCGCAGAGCGAGGTATCCGTGTTTTTCGTAGAAGCTGCGGGCGGGATGGTTTTCGACGGCAACTTCGAGCAGCATGGCCCTGCGTTTGGTGTCGCGGGTGAGGCGCTCGGCTTCGCGCATGAGCGTGGCGCCGATGCCTTGCTTGCGAAAAGCCTGGGCGACGTCGATGGTAATGATGTGTCCGGAATGGGGACGCTCGAAGTCGAGGATGAGGAAGCCGGCGAGGTCACCGTTTTCGGCGGCTTCGGCGACGACGGTGGTGGCGGTGTTGCGATGGGTGAAGTATTCGAGTTCCTGGCGGGTGTAGGCGATTTGCGGATCGAAGCAGAGCTGGTCGAGGGCGAAGAGGGCGTGGAGATCGGATTCGATGTAGGGGCGGAGCGAGATCATGCGTGAATCGAACCTGCGGTGATCATGAGTACCGGGCGCTGATGGCCGAACCAGTAGGGGACCTCGCGATAATCTTTGCACGCGAACCGGGTCAGGTCGGCGTCTTTGCCCACTGCAATGCTTCCCTTGCGCTGTGAGAGGCGGAGGGCGTGCGCACCGTTGATGGTGGACGCGGTGATGGCTTCCGCCGGCGTCATCTTCATCTGTGTACATGCGATGGACATCACCATCGGCATGCTAATGGTGGGAGAGGTGCCGGGATTGTAGTCGGTTGCGAGAGCGACAGCGACTCCACCGTCGATCAACTTGCGCGCGGGAGGAAAGTCATGGCGTCCGAGGAAATACGACGCTCCCGGCAAGAGTGTCGCCACAGTCGAACTCCCCGAGAGATAGTGGATGGTGGCGTCGGAGACACATTCCATGTGATCTACGGAAGCGAGATTGAAGGCGGCGAATTGTTCCACTTCGGTGGGAGTGAACTGGCAGATGTGCAGGCGGGTTTGGAGGCGGTTCGCAAGCGCCGCGGCGAGGACGCGTTTCGTCTGCTCCAGGTTGAATGCGCCGCTCTCACAAAATACGTCCACGAAACGCGCGAGCTTCTGATTGGCGACGGCGGGAAGCATCTCGTTGCAGACTAAATCCGCATAATCGTCGGGACGGTCCTGATACTCCGCTGGAATGACATGCGCGCCGAGGAAGGTAGGAACGATGGTCATGCGGCGCTGGGTTGCGGCATCACGAATTGCGCGCAAGCTCTTCAACTCGGACGCGAGGTCGAGGCCGTAGCCAGATTTCATTTCAATGGTCGTCGTGCCGAACGTCCATGCGTCCATGATGGCGTGATCGACGGCGCTGGTTAGAGCCTGTTCGGTAGCGGTGCGCACGGCATGAACGCTGGAGCGTATGCCTCCGCCTGCCGCCGCAATCTCTTGATAAGTTGCGCCCTCGATCCGTTTCTCGAAGTCGATCAAACGAGGTTCGGCGAATACCGGATGGGTATGGGAATCGACAAAACCCGGCAATACTACTCCGCCATCTGCGCTGTATTCAACGCAATCTTTCGGGGCTTGTGCGTGGACATCAGCTCTCTTCCCTACGGCGGCGATGGTTCCGTCGATGCATAATACGGCGGCATCTTCGATGATACCGAGATCGCGCATGGCGGGGCCGCGGCGGGGACCTTTGCTGTCGTCCCAGCCGGTGTTGAGGGTGATGAGTTGACCGATGTTGTCGAGCAGGAGGGCGCGGGGGAAGTGGCGAACCGCGAGCTGCGGGGCTGGGAGCGTGTCGTACACCGATGATTCGGAGTGATTCAGGTTTTGGGACCTCAGGGGCTGAAGCCCCAATTACTATGCTGCTGTTCCCCCCGGCTAAAGCCGGGGTCTACCTAGTTGATTCGCGCAGTTTAATCACGCTTCGCGCGACTGGTCGGCGGGGGCGTCGACCCTCCATTACGGCATGGGGATTTTCACGTCATGCGTCTGTGCGAATTGTTTGGCTTCGTCATATCCGGCGTCCACGTGGCGCAGGATTCCCATGCCGGGGTCGGTGGTGAGGACGCGCTCGATGCGCTTCGCCATCTGCCCGGTGCCATCGGCGACGAGGACTTGCCCGGCGTGCTGGGAGTAGCCGATGCCGACGCCTCCTCCGTTGTGGATGGAGACCCAACTTGCGCCGGCGGCGGTGTTGACGAGAGCGTTCAAGAGCGGCCAGTCGGCGACGGCGTCGCTGCCGTCCTTCATCGCCTCGGTTTCGCGATAAGGCGAGGCGACGGAGCCGCAATCGAGGTGGTCGCGTCCGATAACGATGGGAGCTTTGAGTTTGCCGGATTTTACGGCGGCATTCATGGCGAGTCCGAATTCGGCGCGCTCGCCGTAGCCGAGCCAGCAGATGCGCGCGGGCAGTCCCTGAAACTTGATGCGCTTGCGGGCGAGATCGATCCAGCGGGTGAGGGTCTTGTTCTGGGGAAACATATCGAGCACCATCTGGTCGGTGACGGCGATGTCGGTGGGTTCGCCGGAGAGCGCGACCCAGCGGAAGGGGCCGCGGCCTTCACAGAAGAGCGGACGGATGTAGGCGGGGACGAATCCGGGAAAATCGTAGGCGTTTTTGACCCCGCGCTGAAAGGCGAAGGTGCGGATGTTGTTGCCGTAATCGAAGGTGACGGCGCCATCTTTTTGCAGCGCCAACATGCCTTCGACGTGGCGGGCGATGGAGTCGAGCGAGCGTTCGAGGTATCCCTGGGGATCGGATTTGCGGAGTTCGTTGGCCGCTTCGAGAGTGATGCCGTTGGGGATGTATCCGTGGAGCGGGTCGTGGGCGGAGGTCTGGTCGGTGAGGATGTCGGGGAGGATGCCGCGGCGGTGCATCTCGGGGATGATGTCGGCGCAGTTGCCGACCAAGCCGACGGAGACGGCTTCTTTTTTGCGGATGGAATTCTTGAGGATGCGCAGCGCTTCATCGAGATTGTTGACCATGAAGTCGCAGTATCCGGAGCGCAGGCGTTTCTTGATGCGCTCGGGATCGACGTCGATGCCGAGGAAACAGGCGCCCGCCATGGTGGCGGCGAGGGGCTGCGCTCCGCCCATGCCGCCCATGCCGCCGGAGACGATGAGCTTGCCGCTGAGGTCTCCGCCGAAGTGTTGATCAGCGGCGGCGGCGAAGGTCTCGAAGGTGCCTTGCACGATGCCTTGGGAGCCGATATAGATCCATGATCCGGCGGTCATCTGGCCGTACATCATGAGTCCGGCGCGTTCGAGCTCATTGAATTTTTCCCAATTGGAGAAATGCCCGACGAGATTAGAATTCGCGATCAGCACACGCGGCGCATATTCGTGGGTGCGCAGAATGCCGACCGGCTTGCCGGACTGCACGAGCAGCGTCTCATCGTCGGCGAGCGATTGAAGAGAGCGAATGATGGCGTGGTAGCACTCCCAATTGCGCGCGGCCTTGCCGGTGCCTCCGTAAACCACGAGGTCTTGCGGACGTTCGGCGACGTCGGGATCGAGGTTGTTCATGAGCATGCGCATGGCGGCTTCCTGGGTCCATCCCTTGCAGGAGAGCTGATTGCCGCGAGGGGCGCGGATAACGTGCGCGGGGGATTCGGTCAGTGTGGGCATAACAGTGAATGGTAGTGCCTGACAAGGCTGCGACGCAATTCGGCGAGGTGTTACGCGCTGGCGGCGAACTGCCCCAGTGTGCAGGCGAGCAACTTGGTATCGTCGGAGATGATGGCGTCCACGCCGAGGGAGGCGAAATGGCACATGCGAGCGGCTTCATTGACCGTCCAGACGAAGACACGCTTGCCGGCGCGATGGGTGCGCCGCACCAAATCACGGGTGAGGATCCTGTGATGGGCGACCAGCAGATCAGCGCCGCAAGATTCAAAGGCGGAGAGTTGATCGGCATTGGCACAGATCAATCCAGCGGGAATATTGGGCACGAAGAGTGCCGCCTCAGCCAAAACCTGGGGCAAGAACGAGGAGATGACGGTGCGTTCAGGATCCAACAAGCGTAGCTGCTGGGCATATCGGGGCACCAGGTTGAGGTCCTTCACATCGATATCCAGGAACGCGTTGGCGTTCCCCAGCACATCAGAGAAGCTGGGCACTCCGAGATCTTTGACGGCGCAATCGGAGACGGGCCGTCCGCCGCAATCAGGATCATGAAAGCAGACCGCTTCGCCGCCGAGCGCGAGACGCACGTCGAACTCAAAGCCGTCGCAGCCGTGGTCCAATGCCAGCTCGAAGGCTTCGCGGGTATTCTCCGGCGCGTAGTATTTTGCTCCCCGATGGCCTAGCAGGAGCGGTCTGGATGATGTCATTTTACGATGCCCTTGCCTTCGCCATTGTGCACGGAGATTGCTGATTCGGAAAGGCATCGCTTCGTCAAATTTCACTTAGTACCAGATGATGACCCAAGTTGATTACTGCTAGTCGAGATCGAAATCACGCAGCGGCCGCTCATTGGGGGCATCTTTCGCCTTCTTCATGGCGTCTTGAAATTTTTTATCGAGCAGGCTGGATTTGTTTTTTTCCGCTTCCATGGATTGGCGGAAGAGGGACTCGCGGCGGGTCTCTTCGCCTTTGAGCGCGTTGGCGGCGGCATCGAAATTTTCGAACATGCGCTTGGTGGGCGGTGGAGTATGGGAGATGACGCCGTGGGTCTCCGGGTCAATCACCATCAGCGCGCCACAGCAGGGGCAGGAGAGCTCGAAAGGCTGGAACAGCTTCGCTTTTGCCATGAAATTATTTTAGCCGCAAACGCGTAATCGAGAGCATTTGCAAACCTCGCGCTCCGGCTTCAGCCCCGGAGGAGAGAGGGGTCGCGCTGGCGCGCGATTGCCCGCGAGGGCGCGGACGCTCCGAGTTGAAGATTTAGTGGGCTGCTGAAGCGCGCGCGTTGACTTCGCTGGGCTGATTGTATTCGGGCTTGGACTCCGCCATGAGCCATTTATCAAACCAGCCTGTGATGTGGTCGAGGCGCTCGACGCGGTGCCAGGGCTCTCCGGAGCGGGAGAGTTCGTGGGATTCACGAGGAAAGCGCACCATCACGGAGGGAATGCGCATGAATTTGAGGGCGCGGAACATCTGCTCCCCGCCGCTGGTGGGCGGGGTGCGATAGTCGGCGTCGCCCAGGATAAACATCATGGGCGTCTTCACCTGCTTGATATAAGTGATGGGCGAGCGGTTGACGAAATCCTGCGGATCGTCAAACGGCGGCGCCTTGAACCAGCTTGGCTGAAAGAGGGTGAAGTCGGCGGTGTACCACCAGGATGCCCAGTCGGCGATATCGCGTTGCGCGACCGCGGCCTTGAAGCGGGTGGTGTGCCCGACGGTCCAGTCGGTCAGCAGTCCCCCGCCACTGCCTCCGGTAACGCCGAGTTTGTTGGGATCGATGTATGACTTCTTCAGCATTTCATCCACGCCGGCCATCAGGTCTTTGAAGTCGTCGCCGGGATAGTGGTATTGAATGATGTTGCCGAACGCCTGTCCGTAGCTGGTGGAGCCGCGCGGGTTGGGATAAAGAACGACGTAGCCCTTGGCCGCCATGTACTGGAATTCATGGTCGAATATCCAGCCATAGGCGCCATGCGGGCCGCCGTGAATGTTGAGGACGAGCGGATATTTCTTGCTGGAATCAAAGTGTGGAGGTTTCTGGATCCATGCCTGAATCTTCTTGCCGTCGAAGCTGGTGTACCAAAGCTCCTCCGGCGGGGTGAGGTCCAGTTGCGAGAAGAGGTCATCGTTTATGTACGTGATCTGACGCTGTCCGCCTTCCGGCGCGAGCGCGAAGAGTTCATCAATCATGACCGGCGTTGAGATTTCCACGATCGCCGTCTTGCCATCCTTCGATTGCGAATAATCTTCGACCGCCTGGTCGCCTTTCGTCAATTCAGTGACGGCGCCGCTTTGCGTGTCCACGGAGACGAGGACCGCCCTACCCTGTTTGGCAACCGTGTCGATCAGCCGCGCGCCATCAGGAGACCAGGCGAGGGCTTCGCGCCCGCCGCCGCGGGGGGCTTCATTGTCGCCTCCCACTCCGCTGCCCATGTCGTAGTCATAGTTGACAGTGAGATTTTTGGGCGTGGAGTTGGGCGCGAGGTCCATCACCCAGAGGTCAGGCTCGGAGTAGGAGCGCACCGGCTTGGTCACCGAAGCATGGAAGGCGAGGCGTTTGCCGTCGGGGGAGAGCGAAATCCCGCTGACGCCCATATCGATTCTGCGGATGAGCTCGGCTGCGCCGCCCTCGGCGGGAACTTGCATAACCTTCGTTTGCGGCAGGTCGTAATAGGGTTCGGCATTCTGAATGGTGCGAAAGATGATCCGGCTGCCATCGGGGGTGAACTGCGGGTCGGATTCGTCGAAGTTTCCGGTGGTGAGCTGTTTCGCCTCAGGCTTCATCTGGGTATCGCCGGAGGCGGGGACCTCTTCGATCCAGATGTGCTGGTGGTGTTTAGGATCGAGATAGCCAGCGCCATTCATGCGATAGACGGCGCGGGTAATGATGCGGATATCGCTTTCGTGATCGGGTTCTGCGGCCCTCTTGTCTTTCTCTTTGTCCTTTTCAAGATTTTCTTTCCGCAGGTCTTCGGGATTGGCGTCGCTGAGAAATGCGATGCGCTTTCCATCCGGCGACCAGACTGGATGAGACGAACCGTGAGGAACGGTGGTGATGGTTGATGCTTCGCCGCCCGTGAGCGAAAGCAGGGCGATTTGTCCCGGCTGGGGCTTGCCATCTTTGATCT
>JBDTLH010000384.1:0-8658 GCA_039934875.1 Acidobacteriaceae bacterium
AAGCATAGCAAGGGCCGAACCGCAGCCACAGAGTTGTTTGTAAGCTCTTCTGGCGTCTCCTCGCTGTTCTTTGTGCAAGATGCTCTTACTTCGCGAATTCGCTATGCCTGCGCGAATAGGAGAAATAAATCACCAAGCCAATCGCCAGCCATCCCACGAAGCGGAACCAGGTATAGATCTCGAGGCCGAGCATGAGCAGAAAGCAGAACCCCATGCTGAGTATCGGAATCACCGGTCCCCCCGGTGCGCGGAAGGCGCGCGGCCGGTCGGGCTGCTTATAACGCAGAATCAGCACTCCAATCGAGACCAGCACAAAGGCGAACAGCGTTCCGATGTTGGAGAGGTTCGCCAGGGTGCCGATGTCGAGCAGCCCCGCCGGAATCCCCACCACCACGCCCGCCACCCACGTCGAGAACGCCGGGGTGCGGAACCGGGGGTGCACCCGGCTGAATATCTTGGGCATCAATCCATCGCGCGACATCGCAAACCACACCCGCGCCTGGCCGAGTTGAAACACCAGCAGCGAAGAGATCATCCCCATCAGCGCGCCGAAGAGCACGGCCAACCGCGTCCAGTGGAGCGCCACCGAGCCGGTGGTGTGCGCCACCTTGGCAAGCGCATTCACTACCGGCGCCGCATCGTTCGCCACCGATTGCCAAGGAACAATTCCCGTCAGTACCACTGCCACCGCGATATACAACAGCGTGCACACAATCAGCGTCATGAGGATGCCGAAGGGCAGGTCTTTCTGCGGGTTCTTGGCCTCCTCCGCCGCCGTCGATACCGAATCGAAGCCGATGTAGGTGAAGAAGATAATCGAGCCGCCGGTCAAAATGCCGGGCCATCCGTTGGGAATGAACGGCACCCAGTTTGGCGTATGAATAAAATACGAACCCGCCACCACGAAGGCGATGATCGCTCCAATTTTGAGGATGACCATCACAGTGTTCGCCTCCGCCGATTCGCGGATTCCTCGGACCAGCACCACCGTCAACAGCATCACGATCAGGAACGCGGGAAAGTTAAAACCAAAGTGCCAGCCCGAGCCGATGATCGTTCTCCCCTGAAAATCCTGCAGTCCGCCGGGCAAGTATGCCGGCGATATCCATTTGAGCGCGGGATGCCATCCGAACCAGTCCGCCATATTCACCAGATGCTGGGCGAAGCCGACGCTTACCGCCATATTACTCACCGCATATTCGAGGATCAGGTCCCAGCCTATGATCCACGCGATCAATTCGCCCATGGTGGCGTAGGTATAGGTGTAGGCCGACCCCGCGATGGGGATCATCGACGCCAGCTCCGCATAGCATAGCCCGGTGAATGCACACACGATCGCCACCAGCACCAGCGAAAGCGCGAGTGCCGGGCCCGCGCCCGGACGTCCCGTGGTCGCTGCGTGATGAATAAAATATTCCAGCAGCGGGGCGTTAAAGATCGAAGACGTATCGTACTGCTGCCCGGCGATCGCGGTGCCGATCACGGTGAAAATTCCGCTCCCGATCACCGCACCAATCCCCAGCGCGGTCAGCGACCAAGGCCCCAGCGTCTTCTTCAGCCGGTTTTGCGGCTCCAGCGAATCGGAGATCAGTTTATCAATCGATTTCTTGGCGAATAGTTGGTGGGGCAGGGCATTGCTCCTGTCTAGAGATGAAAGAGCAATTTAACCACAGAGGACACAGAGGGCACAGAGAAAAGACGGGCGTTCCGAGTGGGTTGGGCCTCAGGGCTTTGCCGACGGGATCTTGAACCTTGAACACAGAAAGAGAATAGCCGGACACGGGTGCAGTGGACTAGATGATCCTGCGGCGAATGCCATCCTTCAGTCTTCGAGTATTGAAATTAACGAGCAGTCCGACTTTCATTCGCGAGAGCTTTAGATACGTAAAAAGTTGAGCTTCATGGATAGGCGCTAACTGATCTATGCTCTTCAACTCAAGGATAATTCGCCTATCGATGACAAAATCGGCCCGCAGTCCAGTATTCAACTTCACGTTCTTGTACAGAACGGGAAACTGGACTTCTCTCTCAAACAGAATGCCTCGGTTGGAAAATTTAAAACAAAGTGCGTCCGCGTAAACTGATTCCAGCAATCCCGGTCCCAGCGCAGTGTGGACTTCCATGCACGCCCCAATGATCTGTCGTGTAAGTTCCACGTCTGGGTACATTTCTGCACTCTATATTGGATTAGATAAATCCCCAAGTTACTTCCGTGTCTAAGCTCGAGAGCCGCTCTCGCTCACAACTTCCCGTCCAGGCGAGCGTTTCAAGTTGCTTAGCTCAAACAAACCCTTCTTCCCTCTGTGTTCTCTGTGTCCTCTGTGGTAAAAGCCTTTTCCTGGCCAAACCATACACTAGCTGTGCTGCACCGCCTGCACCAACTGCGTAAGCGATGTCTTTGCGTCCCCATAGAGCATTGAGGTCACCGCTTTGAAGAACAGCGGATTTTCCAGGCCGGAAAATCCGCGGCCCTGTCCCCGCTTAAGCACAATCACGGACTTCGCCCGGTCCACCTCGAGAATCGGCATTCCCGCGATCGGGCTCTTGGGATTGTCTCGCGCATCCGGGTTCACCACGTCATTCGCGCCGATCACGACCGCTACGTCGGTCGATGGGAAATCGCCGTTGATCCGCTCTAACTCGTAGAGCGAAGAATAGGGGACGTTGGCCTCCGCCAGCAGCACATTCATGTGTCCCGGCATGCGCCCCGCCACCGGATGGATGGCGAACTTCACCATCACCCCGCGCGCCTCCAACGCCTCGGTCAGCTCGCGCACCGCGTATTGCGCCTGCGCCGTTGCCATGCCATATCCTGGAACGAAGATGACGCGATTGGCGTACGCAAGCTGTACTGCGGCGTCGTCTAGCTGGATCTCGCGCATCGACCCCTCCGCGCCCGCCGTCGCCGCCGCAGTCGTCGCACCGAAGCCGCCGAAGAGCACATTGGTAATCGACCGGTTCATCGCCCGGCACATCAGCACCGACAGTATGAACCCGGAGAAACCGTCGAGCGTTCCGGCGATGATCAGTACGTTGTTCGCGAGCACGAAGCCGGTCGCCGCCGCCGCCAATCCCGCATAAGAATTCAAAAGCGACATCACCACCGGCATGTCCGCTGAGCCGATGGGGATGACCAGCGCCACGCCAAACAGCGTCGCCAACCCGACCATGGTATAGAAAGCCGCAGTCGCGCCGGGATTTATGATTACGTAGACGAGGCTGCCAAGAGTAGCTGCGAAGAGCAGCAGGTTAATAATCTGCTGTCCGCGAAACTGGATCGGCGTACCGCGGATCACTCCCTGCAACTTTCCCGCCGCGATCAAGCTGCCGGTGGTGGTGATCGCCCCCAAAAATACCTCGAGCCCCAGGGCGGAGAGCGTGAACTTGGTCATCGTCCGCGCCCGGATCGAATATTCCGCGACGCCCACCAGCGCGGCAGCCAGCGCTCCGAAGGCGTGCGAGAGCGCGGTCCGTTGTGGCATGGCCGTCATCGGCACCCAGATTGCCATCAACGCGCCAATCACGGAACCGATCACCAGCCCCGCGATGATCCACGTATAGCTCACTATGTCCTGGTGGATCAGCGTGCCGATAATCGCCGCCAGCATTCCGGCTTCGGCGTAGAACATACCGCGGCGCGCCGTATCCGGGTGGCTCATCAACTTCAGCCCCAGGATGAACAGGACGCTCGCGATCAGATAGGTCGCTTCGGTGAAGAGCCGGGCGGAGGTCATTGCGGATTACCCGGCTTCTTATCAGGCTTGATCTCCGTCCGCTTGCGGAACATTTTTAGCATCCGATCGGTGATGCCGAAGCCGCCTACCACATTAATGGTCGCCGCCGTCACCGCTACAAATCCCAGCATGGTGCTGTAGCGCGAATGTCCCGACCCTGCAATCACAATCGAGCCAATCAGCGAGATGCCCGATATCGCGTTGGTCGCCGACATTAGCGGCGTGTGCAGCAGCGGAGGCACTCGCGAGATCACCTGGTAGCCTAAAAACGCCGCCAGTACAAACACGTATACGGAGGCAATCAATACTCCGGGATTCATTACCGCCGCTGGATTCATCGCGCTACCGCCAGCTCGAGCGCCTGCCGCACTCTTGCATTCACGATCTCTCCACCGCGCGCGACACAACACCCCGCCACAATCTCATCGTTGTAATCGGGCTGAAACGCACCCGCGTTCTTGCCCAGCATCAGCTTCAGCAAGTTCAGCATGTTGCGAGAATAGAGTTGGCTCGCGTGCGCCGGCACCGTCGCCGGCAGATTCACGGGAGCGAGCAGAGTGACCCCGCCATGCACCTGCGTCTCGCCCGCGCGGGTTAGCTCGCAGTTGCCCCCGGCCGGCGCCGCCAAGTCCACGATCACAGAACCTGCCCGCATCCCTTCGACTGCCTCCCGCCGGATCAACAGCGGTGCCGCCTTGCCCGGGACCTGGGCGGTGGTGATGATCACATCGCTCTGCCGCGCCGCCGTCTGGATCGCCTGCCGTCCTCGCTCCAGCGCCTCTTCCGAAAGCTCGCGTGCATAACCGCCCTTGTCCTCCGTTTCCATACCGCCCAGATCCACTTCAAGAAACTTCGCCCCCAGCGATTTCACCTGCTCCCCGGCGGCCGCGCGCACATCATACGCCTCGACCACCGCTCCCAGACGCCGGGCAGTGGCAATTGCCTGCAATCCCGCGACCCCAGCCCCCAACACCAGCACCCTCGCCGGTGGGATCGTCCCCGCCGCTGTCATTAATAAAGGAAACATGCGCGGCAACCGCTCCGCCGCCAGAACTACCGCCTTGTATCCCGCGATGGTTGCCATTGAAGAGAGGGCGTCCATGCTTTGCGCTCGCGAAATCCGCGGCACCAACTCCATGGCGAAGAGCGTAATCCCGCGCTCCACCGCGCTCCGCAGCCGCTCCGGGCCGTCCAGCGGACGCAAAAAGCCGATCACCGCGCAGCCCTCCCGCAGTTGGCGGATGTCCTCCTCCTGGGGAAGGTTCACCGAGGTCAGCACGTCAGCGCCGCGCAAAAGCGCAGCCCGCTCGTCGCTCAGGCCTGCGCCAGCCTCGGCATAAGCTTCATCCGAATGTCCGCTGGCGATTCCGCAACCCCGCTCCACTTGCACGCCGCATCCCAACGCCACCAACTGCCGCACCGCATCCGGGACCAGCGCCACCCGCGCCTCATGCCCATGCGACTCATTCGTGATGACGATCTGCATCGCCGCTGCACCTGTGCCGAATACGGTACCACAGCTCCGGGACCATCGCACGTGCCAAACAATCTTTTGCGCACGGGATACCAAGACGCAGAGAAGAGCTTGGGAAGACCAGGGCCCCCGGCCTTCCCCGCTTTCAAGGCCTTGAACACGCCCGGTGGCCGTTGCGCCGACCGTATGTCTCGCTTGCCAGCATAAGTGCGGCGCGCGCCCCATTCCGAGGTGCTCCCGGCTGCCCACGGGATCACATTCGACGCGATCTTTCTTTCGTCGCTACCCTCAATTGGACGGCTTCGGCGATATCAGGAACTCCTTCACCCCAGGGTTCTGCCCGGCAACCACATAGGAAATTGCCGGAGACATTTTGTTGGTAAGGGTCGGCTGTCCCCACGCCTTCACGAAGACTGAATAATTTCCCGCTATGAAGTTGTAGCTGCCGATGTTCAGATTATGTTGGCCCGCGCGAACATCCGTGATCTTCATCAGGTCTCGCCCGTTCTTACTGATAAAGATCGAGTAGTGGTCGATGGTGTTCTCCAATCCTCCACTGATCGACCACGCCAGATTGCCGGAACCATCCACCGCCCCCGCCAGCGCGACGCAGTTATCGATCCCCGTCTCGATCGCTGTGCCCTCTTCGTAATCGTTCCAGGTCACCAGTTGGATGAAGGGCAACTGCTTCTCCGCCGAGAAATATTGGTTGGTCCGGGCAAAGGTCGCCAGCCATGTCTGCCCGCAATTCTGCTGGATGTGACGGTCCGAACCCCACGGCGCGATGCTGTCATCGAAGCCCTTGTAACTCACTCCGAACGGCGTCTCCGCGGGATGGCGGTTTGCGTTCCAAAAGAAGTCGGTGATGTACTGCAACGACATTGGGTCCTGCGGCGTCACGTTCGACGGTTGCACCCATCCATACGCTCCCACCGACATCGGCCGGGTAAATCCCCCTGCATTCTGCAATATGAACACCGGATTTCCCTTGAGTCCCGCCGCTACCCGCGTCCAGTCAAGCGCGTAGTGCTCCGTTCCAAAGGTGAAATATACCGGCTGCCCGTGAATGCGCAGATAGTTCGCCGACGATGCATAAGTCTCGTACGCATAATTCAAGTCATCGATGAAATGCTGCGTGAAATCGCATCCCGGAGTATTGGCGCAGGTGGCAAAAGCGCCGGAATCCTCCATGATTGCGAACTGGAAGGCGCCGCCCCGCCCATCCACCTCGCTGCGAAATCTCTGCGTGGTAGTGTCAATGAAGCCATTGCCGCGCCCGTACCAGTCGATCACGGCGCCGCTGATCCCCCGCGACATCATGTCGCCCACCTGGTTATGGATCTGCGCCGGATCGCTCGAGTTGTAACCTACGTCATAGTGGTGATGGCGGTCGAACCAGGGTTGGAAATGCGCGAAGATCCTGGTCGTAGAGCCCGCATACAGCAGGTTGCGAATGTCCACCTTGCTGATATTCGATCCCGCAATGTCGCCGTTGATCGTACCCCGGAACGCCGCCGCCGTACTCGTGTTGTTCGCCGTCTCGGCAGCAAAAGTGGTATGCGGGAAAACCGTATTTTGCGCATCGGCCGGTACCGTGCTCGCAAAAAATACGGCAACTGACAAAACCAGTACCGCAGCTCGAAGTGAAATCAAACCTCTGTTCACCTGTGCCTCCTTACTCTGGTGAGTAGGTTTTGATCTTCGGATAAAGCCGGCTTTATCTTGCTACTACTTAATCCCTAATTTGTTAGACTCTTAATACTGATTGATTAAGTAGTAACCAGGTGTCTCCTGCCGGGGCTACGGGCTTGACCTTCGTTACTTCGAGCCGCCGCACAACTCGTGGCAACCCGATGGCTTCCAAGTCCTAGAGGGCGTATGAGCTCACAAGGTACCCAACCGCAGATGACGACTACACAAAAAATTCCCGCTGAAGTAAGCACCGACATGCGTCGCCTGGCTCATGACCTCTCCAACTCCATCGAGACGATCATGCAGGCGAGCTATTTGCTCAGTATGTCCAAGCTCGATGAAACCTCGCAGAAATGGGCTTCGCTGATCGATAATGCCTGTCGCGAGGCGGCGCGCATCAACCGCGATTTGCGCGAAGTTCTACGCTCCAATAGTTAGCGGACCTCTCGCGCACCCTGATCCATAGTAAATGGCTATGCATCCGGATCTTTTAATCGGGATTTGGTGTCGGTGTGAATGCATCCATTCAAATTTGAGTCGCCCTTCGCAATCGTTCCACCACCCGCCCCCTGCCCAGCGCCGCCATCACGGCAAACAAGCTTGGAGCCACGCCCTGCCCGGTCAGCGCCACCCTCGATCCATTGATCAGCGCCCCTGCTTTGATGCTTTTTTCGGCGGCAAATTCGCGCAACACCTGCTCGATTGAGACTTCGGTGAACTCCGGCGCGGACTCGTACTTTCCTGCCAATTGAACCAGCATCTCGCGTACCGAGGCATCCTTTAAGAACTTCTCCACCGCCGCCGGATCATAGGAAAACTCATCGGAAAAATATCCGCGAAAACTCTCGGCGAAATCCTTCAGGTTGCGCGCCCGCGGCTTGAGCAGATCGATGGTGCTCAGCAGCCATTCGCGGTCGCTGCGCGCCGGAACCAATCCCGCGCGTCTCCACTCCTCTTCGACCAGCGGCAGCAACCGTTCGGCGGGATAAGCACGAATGTATTCGGTATTGAACCACGCCAGCTTGTCGTTATCGAAGACCGCATTCGAGCGGCTGATGCCGTCCAGCCCAAAGAGGGAAATCAGCTCGTCATTTGCAATGATCTCTCTTCCCGCCGCCGCGCCCGAAGGGGTCCATCCCAGCATTGCCAGAAAATTTCGGAAAGCCTCGGGCACAATCCCCATATCTTTATAAGCCAGCACCGACGTCGCCCCGTGCCGCTTCGACAACCGCATTTTATCGGGACCAAGGATCAGCGGCACATGCGCAAACACCGGCTGTGCAGCACCCAACGCCTGATACTGCAAAATCTGCTTGGGCGTATTCGATAGATGGTCCGCGCCGCGAATCACATGCGTCATCCGCATATCGAGATCATCGGCGACCACGCTCAGGTGATAAGTCGGGATGCCGTCCGAGCGCAGCAACACAAAATCCTCGAGCTCGGTATTTTGAAACTCGACATCGCCAAACACCGCATCGTGGACGATTGTGCTCCCCGTCTGCGGGACCTTGAAGCGCACCGCCGCCGACTCGCCCGCGCCGCGCCGCCGCTCGATTTCGCCCGCCGAAAGACAGCGGCACGTGCCCTCATACTTCGGAGTGCGCCCCTCCTCCGCTGCCAGCTCACGCCGCGCCTCAAGCTGCTCTTTGCCGCAGAAGCAGTAATAGGCATGGCCGCTCGCCAGCAGCTTCTCCGCCGTCGCATGATAGAGCGCGAGCCGCTGCGATTGATAAAACGGCCCCTCGTCCCAATCGA
>JBDTLH010000385.1:0-8443 GCA_039934875.1 Acidobacteriaceae bacterium
CGACCTCGATGACGGAGTCGAGGCGCGCATCCTCAGCGTCGAACAGATTCGCGATCAGGTCCCGCTCTTCGCCCGCCTCTACAATCAGGTCAGCGCGGAATACCCTTGCACCCGTGAAAAAGTCTGCCTCCTCGAAGCCCTCAAGCGCCTCTTCGACCACTTCGCTTCCGACCTCATAGCGACCACTGCGGCCCGCCTGCGCGCCTCCGGGATCGAGACCCTTGACGACATCCGCAACCTCCCTGACCGGCTCGCCTCGCTCTCCCCCCAAGCCGAAGCCGAGCGCGCGCAAATCAAGCGCTTCCTCTATGACCACCTCTACTACTCGCCCCAACTCATCGCCCACAAAGAGCACGGCGAACGCATCATCGAAGACCTCTTCCGCTTCTGGATGGCGCACCCCGAACAACTCCCGCCCACCTACCGCCAGATGGCGGGACTCGATGCCTTGCTCGCTCCAGCCGGCGCTTTGCCCGACAACCTCATCGTCATCGAACCCCTGCCCCGCATCGTCTGCGACTACATCGCCGGCATGACCGACTCCTTTTGCCTGGAGCAACACGCCCGCTTCCTGCCTTGACCAGAAGACAAACCGTTCACCACAGGGGACAGGCGAAAAAAGATGGCATGGCTGAGGTGTGTTCATCCCGCATCATCAGACGCGACCCGGGTAGATCTGGAGCCGAGCTTACCGACGGACTGTTGCAGCTGGCGGTGCGCCTTTTCCACCAGAGCGGCGGTTTTCAGGCGACTACACGAGGTCATGGTGCGCAGCAGCGCGTCGAGCGCGCTATCCAGATCTCGGGTAAGAACGTGGTCTCCCAGGGCGGGCAGGATACGCAGCAGCAGGTCCTCGACCCGCGGCCGATGTTGCCCGGGCAGGCGGGGATACATGATGGCGAAGGTGCGCAGCACTTCGGCGAAGACTTGATATTGCATGGACTCCGAGGAGATGACGGCGAGCGACTCGAAGGCGTCGAGCAGTTGTCCAAAGGTATCGTCCGAATAAACCACCGCAAGGACTGGAGATATCTGCTCTTCTTTTTTCTCCTCGGGCTGGTTTTCGAGCGACCAACGGGCCAGAATATCGCGCAGGGCGTGCAGGGCAAGCAGACCGGCGGCCAGGTTTGATTTCGCCGAGGAGATTGATGTCCAGCCGATCATCGCCAGTTGCTCTATCCCGTAGGCGGCGTCGGCGGTAATGTCGCGCTGCCGCTCCAGGGTTACCGCGGCTTGTACGGTTTTGATGAATCCAGCCGCATCATCCCCGGTGTGCGCGCCGGCGACCTCCGTAGCCGTAGCGATAACATCCTGAAACGCGACATAGGAGCCGATCGAAACCACCAAAGTGACTTCAGCCCCTGGGAAGAGGCGCTGTGCCGTACCGGAAATCCTATCTACATCGATTTTGGTAACGAAGCCCTCCTCCTGGGCCTTGATCTGGAGGGAGGGGGGCGAGTTAGAAATCGGCGCGCGGCGCGTCTTTCCAATCAGGTCGAGCTGACATTCGCGCGCCGCCAGAACATGGTCGTGGATCGCCTCCATGATCTGGGCCGGCCGCATTTGGTTGATCGTGGTATAGAGCAGGACGATCAGCAGATATAAAGCGGCTACGGTCAGCAGAAAGGCGAGGGCCGCGCCGAAGACAGGATTGAACGGCTTATTGATGGTCGCCAGGGTCACGAGCGAGTAAAGGGCCAGCCCCACAAAGAAGCCGAAATACGCCTGGTTGATGCGCCGGCGCATGTACTGGTCCAAAATCTGAGCGGTGAAATTCGCCGCCGACTGCTGCAGGGCCAGCAACAACAAAGAGATGGTGATGGATGTAACCGTGATCAATCCGGCCGCGATAATACTCAACAGACTGTTGGTCGCCTGAGGATCGGCAAATACATGAGCCAGGAGCAGATTGCGCAACACGGCGAGCCACTGGGGAGCGGCGCGATCCAGCAGGTAAGAGCCAATGCTCAATGCGAGAAAGCCAATGATGATGCAGGTGGGAATGGTCAGAAACTCGGAAAACGCCTCCGCCATCGCCTCGGAGATTCCAGAAAACCACGGTCTGTCGTGCCCCGCGCTATGGTCCATAGTCTCCGATTCTAATAAAACTGCGAAGCTGACTGCGGGATAAAGCAACCACAGAAGGCACAGAGGTCTCACGAAGGAGAACAGGGGAGGAAAAGCCCGAAAGTTTATTCTTGCTGTTCCTTTGTGGGACCTTTGTGCAACCTTTGTGTCCCTGTGGTTGCTTCATTTCATGGGGTAGCGAAGAAGAAAGCCAGCGCGAACAGGCAATAGACCGCGATCAGAAGCACTCCTTCGAACCATGTGGTCTCCCCGTCCGAGGCAATCGCATTCACGGCCAGCGCAGCACCCGCGATGGCGATCAACTCCAGAGGATTGGTGAACACCAGATTCATGGGATTTCCCATGAGATAGGAGACCAATACCAGCACCGGCGCCAGCAGCAGGGCCACCTGCACCGCCGAGCCGACACAGATACCCATGACCAAGCCCATCCGGTCCTGGCGCGCAAAGTAAATGGCGGAGATGAGATCGGACGCGTTGCCTATCATGGCGAGCACAATGACGCCGAGGAACAGGCTGGTAACGCCCATCTGGGCCGCGGTGGCTTGCAGGTTGCGCGATACCAGGTCCGACTCCACAGCGATCAGGACGGTCGCGCCGAGCAAAACTCCCAGCGATTTCCAAAGCGACCAGGCAGGCGGCTCGTTCGATTTGCGGGAGGCGAAGATGTCGCGATGAGTGACCAGCGTATAGACCAGGTTCGCTATATAAACCAATATCAGAATGACGGAGACGCTCAGGCTGAGCTTCTCATCCAATGCCGCAAGATTGGCGTGAAGCCGATGGCGCTCGGTGTAGTTGAAGAACGCGGGAAGCAGCAGCGCGATGACCGACAAGATCAGCAGGCTGCCCAGCAATCCCGCGCGCTCCTGCCTGAAGCTTTGCTTTTCCCGCTTCCAGCCCCCTGCCAGGACAGCCAGGCCGAGGCATAGCAGGCTGGTGCCGATCAGCGAGCCGGTGATCTGCGCTTTCACGATGGCCGTATCGCCGGTGGCCAGTACAAACAGGGCGAGGGTCAGCTCCGCGATGCTGCCAAAGCTGATGCTTACCAATCCGCCGATCGACGGCCCCGCCCGGTTGGCCAGGCTGTCGGTGGCGCGCCGGACACCGTCGGCGAGCGGAATAATCGCCAGCGTCCCGGCGATAAATATCCAGAGCTGCGGGGGGTGTATCCAATAGGCCAATATCAGCGAGATGGGAACAAACACCAGTAAGCCGCGGATTATCATGAATCCCCTTGCATTTAGCCGGATACTGTCAGTTCCTGAACAAACCAAATCGAAAACGAAGCTAATACGATGCAAAACACGCGAGCAGTGATTCTCTCCATCTCCTCTCTTGCACCCACCCGGCAAACACGCGACGGGTCGTCGCCGTGTCATCCTCCCGGTAGCGCGCAACGTCAGTGCTCAATGTTAAAGTCAGTGCTAGGAAAATCATCTTGCGCCGACTGACTCTTTGCTCTCTGCTCGTGCTGGCTTTCCAACTGGCAGCCCTGGCGCAGGACCATCCCCTGGTGCTCAAGGTTTCCACGCTGCTCGATGGGCGTGGCGGAGTGGTGTACAACACTCGCATTGTGGTCGAAGACGGAAAGATCCTGCGCGTCGATCCCAAGGCAGCGCCGGTGGCGTACGACCTCTCCGGTCTGACCGTAATGCCCGGCTGGATCGATACTCATGTCCACATCGACTGGCACTTTGGGCCCAATGGCAAGATCGGCGACAAGGATGAGTCTCCGGAGCAGGCGGCGTATGCCGACGCCGGCAATGCCTGGGCGACGCTGCGCGCCGGCTTTACCACCGTGCAGAGCCTGGGGTCGCCGCGGGACAAGCCGCTGCGCGACGCGATCAACGCCGGCGAGATACCCGGCCCGCGGATCTTGACCTCATTGCAACCCATCACCGATCCCAAGCTCACGGTGGATGAGATCAGGCAGGTGGTGCGCCAGCGCAAGGCGGAGGGCGCCGATTTGATCAAGATATTCGCTTCCACCGGCCTCGGCTCCGGGGGCAAGCCGACCCTCTCGCAAGAACAACTCAATGCCGCATGCGGAGAGGCGAAGGCCGTCGGCATGCGTTCTGTGGTCCACGCCTTCGGCAAGGCGGTGCGCATGTCTGCCGCAGCGGGCTGCACCTCGGTGGAGCACGGCCTCTTCGCCACCGCGGACGATCTCCGCTATCTGGCGCAGCGCGGCACCTACTTCGATCCGCAGGTAGGACTGGTCTTTCAGAACTATCTCGATAACCACCAGCATTACCCGAATCTGAGCAAGGCCAATCTCAAGACTCTGCACGATGCCATGCCACAGGCGGCGGCGCTGATGCAAACCGCGCTCTCCATCCCGAATCTGAAGATCGTCTTTGGGACCGATGCGGTGGCGGGCGCGGATGGCCATAACGCGGAAGAATTCATCTACCGCGTACGCGATGGGCATCAGCCCGCGATGTCCGCGATGGTTGCCGCGAATTCGTTGGCCGCGCAGGCGCTCGGCCTCTCCCAAGATGTGGGCAGCATCGCTCCAGGATTGCAGGCGGACATCATCGCCCTCAATGGCGATCCGCTCAAAGACATCACCGCAGTGCGCAGAGTGGTGTTCGTGATGAAGGCGGGAGTGGTGTACCGCAACGAGGTTAAGTAATCAGAGCCGGAATTCAGAACTCAGCATCAGCCAATCTCACTGGCGACTGGTGTCTGGTGTCTGGCGACTGGCGACTGGCGTCTGACTTCTGGTGACTGCCCTCCGCCGACTGTCTTTCCATACTTGCAAAACTGCTTTTAGAGAGTAGGATGGTTTGCTTCACCTCAATTCCCCCGCAAGGAGCACCAAGGTTGAACCCCACATCACGCACCCTCGCCATTTTGTTAATTGCATCCTGCTCTGCCGCGGTCGCACAGAAGCGGCAGCCCAATCAGCCCTCCGAGCCCAGCATCAAGCCGACTCCCACCGGCGAACGGGCGCTCGAAGAGCAGTTTCCCGCCAATCAAGGCGTGGTGCCGCCGGCCAAGCCGGAGCAGCCCAAGTCGGTCTTCGCGGGCATGAAATACCGCCTGGTCGGACCCTTCCGCGGCGGTCGCGTGCTCGCCGTCGCCGGCGTTCCCGGCCAGGACAATACCTATTACTTCGGAGCCGTGGCGGGCGGCATGTGGAAGACCATGGACGGCGGCCTCAACTGGAAGCCGCTCTGGGACAAGTATCCCGAGGCGTCGCCCTCGATCGGCTCCATCGCGGTTGCGCCCTCTGATCCCAATACGCTTTATGTCGGGACCGGCGAGGCCTGCATCCGCGGCAACATCGTGATGGGCAATGGGGTGTATAAATCCGTCGATGCGGGCAAGTCGTGGAAGTTCATCGGCCTGCGCGACACCAAATCCATCGGGCGCGTGATCGTAAATCCCAAGGACGCCAATACGGTATTCGTGGCGGCGCTGGGGCATCCCTTCGGAGCCAATACCGAGCGCGGCATCTTCCGCACCAAAGACGGCGGCAAGAGCTGGCAACGCGTGCTTTATGTGGACGACAATACCGGCGGCATCGACGTGCAGATGGACCCCTCCAACCCCAACATTCTCTGGGCAGGCATGTGGCAGGCGAGGCGCCAGCCCTGGGACTTCGAGAGTGGCGGTCCGGGCAGCGGCCTCTATCACTCGACCGATGGCGGCGACAGCTGGCAGAAGGTCAGCGGACACGGCTTGCCGGAAGCCGTGATGGGCCGCATCGGTGTCGCTCCATCGCCCAATCCCAACCGGGTGTGGGCGCTGATTGAGGCGGCGAACGGTGAGGGCGGCCTCTACCGCTCCGACGACGGGGGAGAGAACTGGGCGCTCATGAATGGCGACAATCGCTTCAAGCAGCGCGCCTGGTACTACACCCACGTCTTCGCCGATCCCAAGGACCCGAATGTGGTGTACATCCTGAACACCGGCAGCTATCGTTCGATCGATGGCGGCAAGACCTTCGCCACCCTGCGCACGCCGCATGGCGACAATCACGGATTCTGGATCGATCCCACCAACACCAATCGCATGATGAATGGCAACGACGGCGGGGCCACCATCTCGACCGACGGGGGACTGACCTGGTCGGGCGAGATGAACCAGCCCACCGCGCAGTTCTACCATGTAGCGGCGGATAACCGCTTCCCCTACTGGCTCTATGGCGCGCAGCAGGACAATTCAACCGTTGCCATCGCCGACGCGGACGCCAACGGCGGCATCGGGCAGAGCGACTTCTATGCGGTGGGGGGCGGCGAGAGTGGATACATCGCGCCTGACCCGCGCAATGCCAATATCGTCTATGCGGGATCATACGGTGGCGACATTACTCGCTACGACCACAGTACCGAGCAGACGCAGGCCGTCAATCCATGGCCGCGCAACGTAATCGGATGGCCCGCGGCGCCTTTGAAATACCGCTTCCAGTGGACCGAGCCGATCGTATTTTCGCCGCACGATCCCAATACCCTCTACTTCGCCGGTAACGTGCTCTTCAAGACCACCGACGAGGGCAAGAGCTGGACCGTGATCTCCCCTGACCTGACGAAGAATGACAAGTCGAAGCAGGCGGCGGCGGGCGGGCCTATTACCAAGGACAACACTGGCATCGAGGTCTATGACACTATCTTTTCCGTGGTCGAGTCTCCGGTGCGGAAAGATTTGATTTGGGCTGGCAGCGACGATGGCCTGGTCCATCTGACGCGCGACGGCGGAGGCCACTGGGAGAACATCACTCCCAAAGCAATGCCGGAGTGGGGCACGGTCAGCATGATTGAGGCCGATCCGCACGACGCCGGCACCGCCTACATGGCGGTCGAGCGCCACAAGATGGACGACTTCACCCCTTACGCCTTCAAGACCAGCGACTTCGGCAAGAGCTGGACGGCGATCACCAACGGCATTCCGCACGACGTTTACGTTCATGCGGTGCGTGTCGATCCCAAGCGCAAGGGCCTGCTGTATGCGGGCACCGAGCGCGGCGTCTATGTCTCCTTCGATGATGGAGGCGCATGGCAGCCCTTGCAGTTGAACCTGCCCATCTCTCCGGTCAACGATCTAATTGTGAAGGACAACGATCTGGCGGTGGCGACCCACGGGCGCGCCTTCTGGGTGCTCGACGATCTCTCTCCGCTGCAGCAATGGCAGGACAATATCAAAACCGCCAACGTGCACCTGTTCGCGCCCGGGCAGTCGAACCACACCATCTTCCCCGGATCGTTCTTCGGCGGGGCAGGGGAATCAGCCGGACAGAATCCACCCGCTGGCGCGGTGATCTACTACTACCTGAAAAACGAAATCAAAAAGCCCGCCAAGAAATCCGATCAAGCGGAATCAGGCGCAACCGCCTCCGCGGAATCCAAGCCCGCGCCCAACGCAGATCGCGTCAAGCTGGAGGTTCTGGACGCATCCGGCAAGGTGGTCCGCACCTATCCGCCCAAACATGTGGCGGCGGAGGGCGGCGAAGAGGGCTTCAGGCGGGGAGGCGGCGGCGCAGCTTTGCCCACCGAGGCGGGCATAAACCGCTTCGAGTGGGACCAGCGTTACGAAGGCGCGACCCGGATCCCGAATTCTCCCCTGTGGGGCGGCGGCACCGAGGGCCCCGAAGCGGTCCCCGGAAAATATCAGGTGCGCCTGACCGTGGATGGCCAATCGCAGACCCAGCCGCTGGAAATCGTCACCGACCCCCGCCTCAAGCTGACGCCTCAGGATTATCAGGCGCAGTTTGACCTGCTGCAGAAGATCAACGGCAAAGTCACCGAGGTGGATGATTCGATCCAGCAGATGCGCGACCTGCGCAGCCAATTCGCCGCCATCAACAAGCGCCTGTCGCTCGAAAAGAGCCCCAGCGCGAAGCCACTGGCGGACGCGGCCGCCGCGCTCGACAAAAAGATGACTCCCATCGAAGAGGAGCTGATCGCCACCAAGGCCAAAAGCGGGCAGGATGTACTGAACTATCCCATCAAGCTCAACAACCTGCTGGTGGCATTGGGCGGAACGGTCTCCAGCGCCGACGCCCCGCCCACTAAACAGGACGAGGAGATGTACGACGATCTATCCCGGCAAGCCGATGAACAGCTTGCCAAATGGCGTGAGATCGTAAAAACCGATCTGGCCAACTACAACAACCTGGCCAAGCAGGACAACGTCTCTGCCGTCTCGTTGCTGCCGCCAACGGGCCGCTAAACGCAGGCTAGAGAAGCCACTTAACAGGGAAAAGGCGGGGCTGCGGCTCCGCCGTCTCCCGTTTTGCCGGCAGGTATTCCCCCCATTTGAAATTCGGCTTCAGCAAGTCGGGACCGAGAGGAACTGCACGCATGGAGCGCCGTAGGCTTTAACTTCGGACCAGAAAGGCGAATACAAT
>JBDTLH010000386.1:0-11664 GCA_039934875.1 Acidobacteriaceae bacterium
CTAGTACCGTTATGGCGGGATTGTTCACCGGAGCAAAGCCCGAGAAGGAAGCAATGTCCTTCGATCCGTAGTGGTGCGTTTTGGGATCAATTTTCTGCGCGGTTCCGGTCTTTCCCGCCGCCGTCCATCCATTGAGCTGCGCCTTCTTGCCGCCGCCGATCACGACCACCTGCTCTAACATGCTGCGCATCTCCGCCGAGGTGACCCTGGAGATAACGCGATACTGGTCCGGCATCTTGTATTTCACGCCGGTGGGTTTGCCGTTGGGCGCGACCACCCCCTCAATGATGCGCGACGGAGTGTATATGCCGTCGTTCGCCATCGCCGAAGTCATCGTCGCCAGTTGCAGCGGAGTCACGGCGATCTCCTGCCCCATGGCCATGGAGCCGATGCTCGCCGCCGACCAGCGGTTGGGGGGCTTGGTCATGCCCCGCGATTCTCCCGGCAACTCAATCCCCGTCTTGGTGCCGAAGCCAAATCCCCGAATGTACTTGTAGAAACGGTCATTCCCCAGCCGCAATGCGATTTTGATCGCGCCCACATCGCTCGAATGTTGCAGTATCCCGGCGACGCTCAACACGCCAAACGGATGCCAATCGTGGATGCGGTATCCGTTGAAGGTGATGGACCCCATCTGGCAATCGAAATTCTCATTGGGGGTCGTCAGCCGCTCGTCAATCGCTGCCGCAACGGTGACCATTTTGAAGGTGGAGCCGGGCTCATACACATCGCTCACCGCATGGTCCTTGAGCACTTTGGGTTGCAGGTGCCCCATATCATTGGGATCGAAGGTCGGCCAATTCGCCAGCGCCAGCACTTCTCCCGTCTTGGGGTCCTGCACCACGACTGTGCCGGATTCGGCGTGGGTCCGCTCCACCGCATCCCGTAGTTCACGCTCCGCAATGAATTGAATGTTCTGGTCAATGGTGAGGACGAGGTTCTCGCCCGCCTCCGGCTCCTTTTCAATGCGCCCAAACGGGCGGCGTTTGGCGTCGAGCGAAACCAGCATCTTGCCTTCAATGCCGTGCAGCGAATCGTCCTCCTGCTGCTCGATTCCCGCGAGCCCCTTGTCATCGGTCCCGACTCCGCCCAGCACTTGCGCCGCCAACTCATGGTTGGGATAGAACCGCTTCGACTCCTTCTGAAAGGCGACCCCGTGCAGATTGAGGCTGCGGATGCGCGCCGCCGTCTCAGCGTTGACCTTGCGCGCCACCCACGTGAAGTTCTTATATGCCGGATTTTCGAAGCGTTGCAACAATTCCCGCGCATCCAGCTTGAGCAAGCCTGCAAGTATCTGCGCCGTGTTCGCCTTGGCCTCGTTCGGCATCTCGATGGGAACGGCGAAGACGGAATCGACTTGCACCGTCATGGCCAGCGCATTGCCGTTGCGGTCATAGATGTTGCCGCGTTTCGGCGCAACCTCAATGGTGCGCTGCTGCTGCTTCTCCGCCTTCGCCAGATAGTCGGAATAGCGGTAAACCTGCACCCACACCAGCCGCGCGCTGATCATCGCCAGCCATCCCAGCACGCAGCACGCCAGCACCAATAGCCTCTTGCGTGCATCTGCTTGCGGCATGGATCGTAGTGGCATCGCGTCAGTTGCTAGTTCTTAGTTGTTAGTTGCTAGGCGCTTGTCGTGCTGGGTGAAGGGTTAGCGTTAGCCGGCGAAACACGGGGAACCGTACCTTTTGGCATGTTCTCTCTAGCGGGTTCCAACATACGGCGCAGGCATGGCGCTCGCCATCACCGCCTGGGTGCTGTCGGCGGTACTATCGAGATTCACCACCTGTCCCGCATGGGGCGCGGCCAATCCCATCTTCTGCGCCAGGTAATCAATACGCTCCGGATCGCGCAGCCCCGCCTCCTGCAAATTCAACTCGCGGTTCTGTTCGACCAACTGATCGCGATGGATGCGCTGCGCTTCAATGCGATAGCCATACTCAATGGCGCGAAAGTGCTGCCAGGAATAGACCAGGAATACGATGAAAAACAGCGCGCCCGCCATCGTCAACATCTTGATCTCCGCCGCGCGCTGCGGGTCGGCAAACCTTACTGCCCGAGAATTATCAATGCGCTTCGCGAAGAACACCTCCGGCGTCGCTCCGTTCCACAACGAGGGACGGCGCGCCTTCATGCCCCGCGCCGGACTGTAAATTCCCGTAATCTCGCCTACCGCCATCGTCGCCATCGTCTTCTCCTCGCTGCTTCTTCCTTATTGCTTATTGCTAATTGCTTATTGCTTATTGCTGGTTCTTTGAACCGGGTGCAATACCGCTAGATTAAAGGTGTGATGTTTGACGTTCTTTCGCCCGATTCACCCGAAGTCCCCCAACTTGCGTCAGGGTGGGTTTGGATAGGACGGCATCACACCCGGTTTCAAACTTGTTGCCCCAAAGCCGTCAGGTTTGGCAGGCTTTGAGGCGCTACGCCGTTACATGTCAATGTTCTGGCGAAGCAAACTGCTAAATTCTCTCCGCAGCCCGCAGCTTTGCGCTGCGCGACCTCGGGTTTCGCTCCATCTCCTGCTCATCGGCGACCACCGGCTTTCTGGTCAGCAACTCGTACGCACCTTGCTGCGCCATCTCGCGCATGTGGTCCTTCACCCTTCTGTCTTCCAAAGAATGAAAGCTGATGGCCACCAATCTTCCACCTCTGCGGAGCAGAGCGGGCGCCTGGCTGAGCAGCGCCTCCACCTCCTCCAACTCGCGGTTTACGAACATTCGGATCCCCTGAAAGGTCTTGGTTGCGTGATGAATTCGCTTTTGCCCCGGTTTATGCTTTGCATACATGGCCGGGACCGCGGCCGATACCACCTCCGCAAGATGTGCGGTGTTGCGTATCGGCCGCGCCCGGACAATGGCTCTGGCGATTCTCCGCGACCTCCTTTCCTCACCGAATTCGTAAATCACATCGGCGAGCGTTGGCTCGTCGAGGTGGTTTACCACTTGATCGGCAGAGCGCCCGGACTGCGCCTGGTCCATGCGCATATCCAACGGCCCCTCTGCCCGAAAACTGAACCCTCGCGCGGCGTCGTCGAGCTGGATGGAATTCACTCCAAAATCAGCCAACAGCCCGTCAAGAGTGCCCGGCGCGACATGCTCGCCCACTTGCGAAAACCTGCCATGCACCAACTCGACGCGGGGCGCCTCTGCCCCCAGCCTGCTCTTGAGCGCCGCCAGACGTTCTCCGGCTATGCGCAACGCCTGCTCATCGCGATCGAAGCAAATCAATCTGCCCGCCGCGCCCAGTCGCTGCGCTATCGCGGCGCTGTGGCCGCCCAGTCCCAATGTGGCGTCCACATAGGTGCCGCCGCGCCGGGCTTCATTGTCCCTATCGATGTTCAGAAAATAAATCGCTGGTTGTAAAAGAACTGAAACATGGCCAAGTTCCGCGCCTTCGCTGCTGACTTCGTTCTCTGCCTGGCCCTGCTCTCCGCTTTGGGAGATCTCCGATTCCTTGCTCTTCGTTCCGGTTCCGGCGCCCGTGCGCTTTATTGCGTGTTTTCGTTTCAAAGCCCTTCGGCTTACGCGTTTTTCGCGTTTAGCCACCTAAATCCCGTTGTCCTCAAGTACCTTCGCATCCTCTGCCGTGAACGGTTCATTTGCCAGTACCTCGCTCACTGCCCGGTTTCTTACCTCGAGGTAGGTCAGATTGCCCTGCACGGTCACCTCCGCTTTCAGGTCTGCGCTCTCCCGCAAAATCTGCGGCAGCAGCAGCCGGCCTTGCGCATCGATCTCCGCCACCTGCCCGTAATAGTTCACCTTGTTCAAAAATTTCCGCTTCGACGGATTGAAATCGGAGAGCTTCGCGATCTTCTCTTCAATCCGCTGCCATTCTTCCAGGGGATAGACCAGCGCCACTGCGCCATCCTTCGAGGTGATGTAGAATTGCGTGCCGTATTTCTCATCCACCAGACGTTTGAAGTCGGCGGGGACCTTGATACGTCCCTTTTCGTCAACGCGCGTTGGATAATTGCCGCGAAACACTTCGGTTCACCTTCTAGGTTCCTGTTTTTATTTTCCTCAAAAGTCCGGTGATTTCCACAGGACGGATCGCATACCCTTTGGGAGATGAAGCTGATTCATCAGGAATCGTTCCTTTCAATGCTCTTGATTGCTCCACTCCAGACCACTTGTCTCCACATTTGTCCACATCCTAACGCATGTAAGAGGACTGTCAACGGGAAATTTTGATATATTCTTTTAATTTCTAAAGGATGGCCTGTGGAAAAGTCGGAAAAGTGCCTTGATTGGGGACGCGAATACGGCGAGAAAACCCTGAAACACTGTCCCGGTTAAAAAGATGCGCCGCTCAGACGCAGGCCACCGAAGCGGCTACCACCGGCTCACCTTCGCATCGCGGCAGATAGACCCGGAAGCAGGCTCCGCTTGATCCCGGCGACACGCTGCTCTCGACCTCTAGATAACCGCCGTGTTTTTCGACGATTCCCTGGCTGATCCAAAGTCCGAGTCCCGTGCCCTTTTCTCCTTTAGTGGTGAAGAAGGGACGAAAGAGTTGCTGCATCTTATCATTGGAAATTCCACTGCCGTTGTCGCGCACACACAACAGCACTCCGGCGCGCCCGTCACTCATCCGCTCATCGCTGATCGCGACTTCGACAGTTCCTTCGGGACCGACCGCATCGATGGCGTTGCCCACCAGGTTCGATACCACTTGCCTCAACTCGGCGGGAAAGCCCTTGACCTCTCCCCTGGCCGAGCAGCATTTATTCAGGCGCACCCGCTTGGCACGCATCTTGCTTTCGAGCAGCACGTCGATCCCCTGGACAATCTCGCCTATGTTGACCGTGATCGGCTCGGGGGATTCACGGTAGAGGCCCAGCATGCTCTTGGTAATCTGCGCTACCCGGCTGAGCTCCTGCTGCGCGAGTTCCATCAGCCCGCTGTGCTCCCGTGGCTCGGACCTTTGCATCAGAAAGAGCAAATTCATGACAATATCTAGTGGATTGTGGATCTCGTGCGCGATGGAGGCCGAGAGCCTTCCCGCCGCCACCAGCTTTTCGTTGCTGCGCAGTGCATCGAGAGCGCGGCGTTGCTGGGTGATGTCGCGAAAGACCAGCACCACCCCGAGTAGATCGCCATTGTCATTGCGGATGGGCGCGCCCCTATCATCCACGTAGATCTCTGTTCCATCGGGGCGCAAGAGAATGCGCCGGTCAGCGGCATCGACCGTCAAATTGCGGCGGATCACCTGCTCTACCGGGCTCTCGGCGCGCTCCCGGCTCTGTTCCTCGATCACATGAAAGACCTCGCCGAGGGTTCGCCCGCAGGCGCTTTCATTCGAGAACTGCGTCAGCTCCTGCGCGACCGCGTTGAGGAATGTGATCTTGCCCTCCGCATTGGTGGCAATCACACCGTCTCCGATGCTGCGCAGCGTGACTTCGAGGCGCTCTCTGCTCTCGCGCAGCTCGGTCGCGCGCTGATTCAGCTTGGCGACTAAACTGGCGTACTCGCGATCCACCAGACGCACATTGCGCCTGGTCTCCAGCAGCAGGGCGAGCCCGAACAGGGCGGCCAGCACTCCAGCGCTCCAATCAACCAGGCGGGTATGGCGCAACGAATGCCGCACCCGGCTCTCTCTCATCTTGTCTTCGGCCCTGACGAACTCCTCCTGCTGGCGGCGCAGCGTGTCCATCAGATCTTTCTCGAGCAGGTTGAAGCCGATGGTGGAAGTCACCGCATCATTGCGTTCTACCGCCGCCATCGCCTCCTTCGCGAAGGCATGCCACTCGTCGTAACTGTCGCGGATGCGGTCCACTCGCGCCACCTGTTCAGGGTCGGAGACACTGTCTCGCAGGGCGGCAAAGCGTTGCGGCAAGATATCTTCCACCCGGGTGTATTGCTGCAGAAACCGCGTATCGTGGGTCTGCAAATATCCCCGTAAACCCGATTCCTGGTCCACGATGGTGCGCAATACCAGCCTCGCTTGACTGATCGCCACGTCCGTATGATCTACCCAACCGAAGGCGTCGGTTAGCTGCCGCGCGTTCCACTCCTGCACTCCGAAAGCCACCAGCAGCAATGCCAGCGGGACTAGAATGATCCGCACCAATTGCGTTCTGAAGACCTTCTGGTTCATTCCGGTGACGGTCCCCCGCTAATGCCCTCGACCTGTCGCAAGCACCCGGCCCACATGCTGAAGAAATGCGCTCGGCGGGTCGGCCTTGGTCAAAAACAGATCGACTTTGTCCACATGTTCCTGAGGCAACGCCACATAGGCCGAGAGCAAAATAATAGGGACCTCCGGCCGCATGCGCCGCAATTCCACTGCCAGTTCTCCGCCGTTCATCCCGGGCATGGAATAATCCAGAATCACCAGATCGAAGGGCTGCTCCGCGAACATTCCCAGCGCAATGTTTCCCTGTGACGTTGTAGTCACCTCATAGCCATCGGATTCGAGCGTCAGCCGCCGCACTCGCAACCCGAGTTCTTCGTCGTCCACACACAATATTCTGGTTCTAGACATCATCGTCCAATCCGGAATCCGGCTGCGTGGGGGGACGGTCGCTGTTGGAATTCTATGCCAAGTTGCTCTTGTGTGCGGAATCAGTCTCCCGCGGATTTACTCGGGGCGGCGGCACCCGGCTTGAGATATCTGTTGTACCAGGCAAGATAGCGCTCATAACGGTCGCGGATGAAGCTGGGACGCTTGAATCCGTGGAACTCGCCGGGGTAAATGACGAGTTCGGTGGGAACGCCGAGGGAGCGCAGCGCCTCGTACATTTGTTCGCCTCCGACCAGAGGGACATTGAAGTCTTTATCGCCGCCCATGAAGAGCGTGGGGGTGTGAATGCGGTCGGCGTGGAAGAAGTCGTAAGAGATTTTCATCCAGCCGGCGGGGTTCTTCCACGGCGGTCCGATTTCGTTATCGTATTGGCGGACGTACTCGTCCACGCCGTACATCGTGAGCTGGTTGGCGCTGCCCGCGCCGCTGATGGCCGCCTTGAAGCGCGGGTCAGAGGCAATGGTGTAATCGGTGAGGATGCCGCCGTAGCTCCAGCCGCCGATGCCGAGGCGATTGGGATCGGCGACGCCGGTGGAGACCACGTGGTCCATGGAAGCGAGCAAGTCGGCGACTTCGTGGTTGCCCCAATCGGCCCAGATGCTGCGCTGGTAAGTCTGGCCGCGTCCCGCGCTGCCGCGGTAGTTGACGTTCACGACCACGTATCCGTTGGCGGCGAAGAACTGGCGCTCGAAGCTGAACGCATGCTCGTCTTGTCCATTGGGACCGCCGTGTATCCGCAGCAGGGTGGGATACTTTTGGCCGCTGACGTAGTTCGCGGGTTTGGTGACGAGTCCGTGGACGTCGGTACCGTCTTTGCTCTTGAACTCGATGTTGGAGACGCCGCCCAGTTGCAGCTCCGAGAACAGCACATCGTTCTCCGAGGTGAGTTTACGCAGCCCGCCGTCTTCGAGGGCGAACACTTCATTGGGGGCCGCGTCCGAAGCGGAGAGCAGCGCGATGTTGCCGCCGCGGGCGTTGATCGAGGAGACGACGGCGGGTTGCTTGACCAGATGTTCGAGATCGCCGCCGCTAATTGAAATCTCGGCGGGATATTCATACCGGTCATCCGCGACCAGGAAAAGTAGAGATTTGCCGTCGGGCGTGAACTGAGGGTCGGATACTCCGCGGTCAAGTTTCTGGGTGAGGACACGAGGCGCGCCGCCATCGGCGGGGACGACGGCGAGGCGCGCCATATCGTATGCTTCGTATTTGAGTTCGTCGCCCTGCAGGTAGGCGATCAGTTTGCTGTCCGGGCTCCAAACGATTTTCCCGCCATCGGGACCGGGCCAGGTGGTCAGTTTGCGCGCCGTTGCGCCGGGGCGCGCATCGACGACAAAGACGTCGGTGTTCTGGCTACGGTCGGGGTCCTGATCGTGATTGCTGACGAAGGCGATCTTTGAACCGTCCGGGGAAAAGACGGCGTTCTCGTCGTCGAAGTTGCCCGTAGTGATGGGATCGAGCTTCGCAGTCGCTACGTCAAAGAGGTAAATGTGATTGTGCTTGTTGCCGGAGAGATAGCCCTCGATATCCTGCTTGAAGTGGTAGCGGTCAATGACGATGGGCTTCGGCGGCTTGGCCGGCGCGGGTGTATTGGGCGCAGTATTAGGCGCGGGCTTAGCTTCTTTATCCGCATCTTCTTTCTCTTTGAGGATGAGGACGAGCTTTTTGGAATCAGGCGACCACTCATAGGAGGAGATGTCGTAGTCCTTGAAGTGGGTGAGTTGGTGGGCCTCGCCGCCGCGCCGGTCGAGCAGCCAGATCTGCGATCCTTTGGTTTCACCGGGGCGTCCAGAGGTGAAGGCAAGGTATTGGCCGTCGGGGCTGAAGCGCGGAGAGCTGGTGGATTCGCTCCCGTAGGTGACGGGAAGGTGCTGCGCGCCATCCCAACTGACGAGAGAGATGTGGGTGATGCGCTTGTCGGCGTCCTTATCGACGGTCGAGACGGTGTAGGCGATCCACTTGCCGTCCGCAGAAAGCTGCGGATCGGCGACCTCATGGAGACGGGCGAGGTCGTCGAGATTGATGGCGCGCTTGGTTTGCGCCAAGGCAGTGCAGGTGAAGGCAGTAACTACGACGACGGCGACGAGGATTCGGCGAGCAGTTTTCATCGGGAGAAGTGTAGCACTTGGGGGCGATACAATAAGAGTACGAGTGAGGCAGGTGTGGCAATTGAGTGGTCACAGTGTCGGGCGGTGGAAAGTGTGCCGGAACGGATGAGCGGTGCGTGGGTGTTCCGCGGCACGCGAATACCTGTCTCTGCCATCTTTGAAAACCTCGAAGATGGGCTGGCGATAGGTGACCTTCTAAAGATGTACGATGGGCTTACCCGCGAACAGGTGCAGGCGGTGCTGGAATTCGCCGCGCAGAGCCTCGAAGCTCCCGCGCGCGCAAGCTAATGCGAATACTTTTCGACCAAGGAACGCCGGTTCATATCGCGCGATCGCTCACGTCTCATACAGTCAGAACCGCAAGACAACAAGGGTGGAGCTCTCTGTCAAATGGTGATCTGTTGCGCGCGGCCGAAGCTGCTGGTTTTGACGTGTTGCTCACCACCGATAGAAACCTGGTCTATCAACAGAATCTGAAAGCACGCAAGATCGCAATTGTTGTTCTAAGTAAGAATCGGTGGATTCTTATGCAGCCAAAGCTGCCGCAAATCGTCGCGGCCGTCGAATCAACCAGGCCCGGTAGCTATGCAGAAGTAGAAATCCCAGAGCGATAGAGGCGGTTCATAGCGAAAAACGCGTCATACGGGCGTGTGCCGCCTGATTGCGTCACCGTAACCAATTAATCGTAGTATTCCAGCCCCAGGTGTGTGATCAAGTCCTCGCCCTTCAGGTGGCGAAGCGTGTTCTTCATCTTCATCATCTGGATGAAAAGATCATGCTCGGGATACAAGCCGGGCGCGGTCATCGGCGATTTGAAGAAGAAACTGAGCCACTCCTGGATGCCGATGCTCCTGAGTTCATCGGTGCGCGCGGCAAGGTCGCTGAACAGGCAGAGATCAAGCACGATGGGAGCAGCGAGTATCGAGTCGCGGCAGAGGAAATTCACTTTGATCTGCATGGGATAGCCCAACCATCCGAAGATGTCGATGTTGTCCCAGCCCTCTTTGTTATCGCCGCGCGGAGGGTAGTAGTTGATGCGCACTTTGTGGAAGATATTCCCGTAGAGCTGGGGGTAGAGAGCCGGCTGCAGGATGTTGTCGAGCACGCCGAGCTTCGATTCCTCTTTGGTCTTAAACGACTCGGGATCGTCGAGCACCTCGCCGTCGCGGTTGCCCAGAATGTTGGTCGAATACCATCCCGCGACGCCCAACATGCGGGCTTTGAGCATCGGAGCGAGGACGGTCTTGAGCAGCGTCTGTCCGGTCTTGAAATCTTTGCCGCAGATGGGTGCATTGTTCTTCTGCGAGAGTTGGCGCATTACCGGCAGATCAACTGTCAGGTTGGGCGCGCCGTTGGCAAACGGGACCCCTTCCATCAGCGCGGCATAGGCATAGATCATGGAGGGGGCAATGTTGAAGTCGTCGGCTTCGAGTCCTCTCTCGAAGGCCTCGACCGATTCGTGCACGGCGGTTTTTTCCAGGTAGATTTCGGTCGAGCCGCACCACATGACGACCAGCCGGTCGGCGCCGCTCGATTTTTTGAAGTCGCGAATGTCCTGCCGCACCTGCTCCGCGATCTCGCGCTTGTTCTTGCCGGTCTTGACATTGGTTCCGTGCAGCCGCTTCACATATTTCTGGTCGAAGCACGCCTTCATCGGCTTAATGCCGGAGAGAAAGTCCTTGAGTTGATCGAGCAGTTTATCTTCCAGCACCCCGGCATTTTTCGCGGCGGTGTACATGTCGTCCTCGAAGACGTCCCATCCGGTGAAGACCAGATCATCGAGCTTTGCCAGGGGCACGAAATCTTTGATCAGCGGCGTGTTGTTGTCGGTGCGCTTGCCCAGGCGAATAGTCCCCATCTGGGTCATGGAGCCGATGGGCTTCGAGATGCCGCGGCGGATGGCCTCGACCCCGGCGACGAAGGTGGTGGCCACTGCGCCCATGCCGGGGATCATGATTCCGAGTTTGCCCTTGGCGGGCGCGATGTTGGACATGCTGTAGGGGACCATCCTTGTGAGTATGAAAACTAACTAGTGTCGCAAGTTCAGAGGGTAAAAAGCAAATAGAGTGCAGTGAATGGCGCGGAGTTGGCGGTCAGTGGCTGCGATTCACCGCAAAAGACGCGGAGGACGCGAGGGAACAGGGCCCTCAGAGTTCACGCTATGTTCGCCTTCTGATTCGCTCGGCTTTTCTTCGTGTCCTCTGTGTCCTTCGTGGTTAAATCGATTCGAGATGCGGATTTATATGGCGACCTCCAACCCTGGCAAGCTGCGGGATTTTTCCGCGTTGCTTTCCCCTGGCGAAATTGAGCTCGAGCTAATGCCCGCCAACGCATTGCAGCCAGCTCCGGCGGAAACCGGTGCGACCTTCGAGGAAAACGCGCGCATCAAGGCGATCCAGTACTCGCAGCGCCTACCCGGAGAGCTGGTGCTGGCGGATGACAGCGGCCTGGAGGTGGATGCGCTCGATGGCGCGCCGGGGGTACATTCCGCGAGATACGCGGCGCTCGAAGAATTCGCCAATTCCCATGAGAATTCGCCGGATGACGCCAACAATGCGCGCTTGCTGCGCGAGTTGGACCGAGTCCCTGATGCGCAGCGCACCGCGCGATTTCTGTGTGTGCTGGCGCTGGCACGCGCTGGCGAGGTACTGAAAATCTCGCGCGGCACCGTCGAAGGGATGATCCTGCGCGAGCAGCGGGGCAGCGGCGGCTTTGGCTATGATCCGCTGTTTATGGTTCCGGAACTCGGAGTGACGTTCGCGCAGATTTCGACCGAGCAGAAGGGCGAGAACAGCCATCGTGGCCGGGCGTTCCGGGCGATGCTGGAGAAGATAGGTTGCGGAATTGGCACAGTAGAATTCGGGGATCCCGTCCTCTGATAGTATTCATGAGCAAGACTTAACTTGACCTAATCATCTCCAGTCGAGCACAGTGTCTGTACCCTTGGGCTCTTGGGCAGATTTCCGCGCATCTATATGTTTATGACTCTTGAAAAAGAACTCGCAACCTATCGAGCCAAACTGCCAGAGCT
>JBDTLH010000387.1:0-5388 GCA_039934875.1 Acidobacteriaceae bacterium
AGCTGGCGCGGTCGGAGAGGATTGGGAGATTGGCATCGGTGCGCTGATATTGGTTCGGTGGAAGGGGCTTTGACAAGCTGTAAGAGGGATACGGTATGCTGGTGCATCTTGAAAAAAACTGAGATGCTGCAGGGTGTGCGTTCGGTGACTGCGGGAGAGGGCCATAAAAAAATTCGCGTGGCGGTGGTGGAGAGCGATCCATTGCGCATGATCGGTTACCAATCTTTGCTGGAAGGCAAGCACGAGATTGCAGTGGAGAGCGCGAGCTTTAGACAGATCGCGGCCAATCCGCGTCTGGATGTGGTATTGCTGGCGACGCACACGGGGCAAAACATGTTTGATAAGATCGCGGAGTCGAAAGCGAGGGGCGGGAAATTGCGGATATTGCTGTCCGGCCCAGCGGTGGACGACGAGACCCTGCTGCTGGCGATCACCGCGGGCGCCAAAGGCTACATAGAGGAGTCCGCGGGGGCGGGCGACTTTGCCGACGCAATAAAAGTGGTGCACTCGGGTTCGATCTGGGCGCCGCGCCGGGTGTTGGCGATGTTTGTCGAGCGGGCGATGAGCAGCCTGCACCGCACCCGCAACAGCGACCTGGGATTTACTGAGCGGGAGCGCGAGGTATTAAGGTTGCTGGTGGCGGGGCGGTCCAATAAGGAGATTGGCCTGGCGCTGCAGATTGAAGAGCGGACCGCGAAGGCGCATGTGATGAAACTGATGCGCAAGGTTGGGGCCCCGAACCGGATCGCGCTTACCGTGCAAGCTGTAACGCGGATGTTATTGGATTGATTGCATTGCACTCGGCGCAGTGCTATTTTCAAGGAATGTACAATTGCGGTGCAAACCGACGACGGATTTGTGAATCATACTAGCGGTTAGTGACCGTAGAAGTGTCACTCCCAAAACATTTTGAGAGGAAATAAAGATGAAGAGATTTTTGGCATTGGCACTCATGACAGTGATGGGTTCCACGTTGACGTATGCAGCCGCGAATGACAAAGCAAAATTAGACGAACGGCTTCAGAAGGCCACTGGTGTGCTCAAGCAACTGGAAGCCACGCCGGACAACGGCATCCCAGACGAGATAGCCGAGGCGGCGAAGTGCGTTGCTATCGTTCCCGATCTAAAGAAGGCCGCATTCGTATTTGGCGGACAGTATGGCCAGGGATTCGCGAGCTGCCGTACTCCCGAGGGCCGCTGGAGCGCGCCGGCGCCCATACGTATTGCAGGTGGAAGCTGGGGCTTCCAGATTGGCGGCTCCTCGACTGACATCGTAATGGTCGCGGTGAACGACAAAGGGATGCAGGACCTGCTCGCGTCAAAGTTCAAGATCGGCGCGGACGCCGCCGCCGCCGCGGGACCTGTGGGAAGGCACGCCCAGGCGGGCACGAACTGGAAGCTGGATTCGGAGCTTCTCACCTATTCACGCTCCAAGGGCCTGTTTGCGGGCATCTCGCTGGATGGAAGCAATGTGCAACAGAATGATGACGATACCGCTGCACTGTACGGACATGTGATTCCTTTCCGCTCGATCCTTAGTGGAAAGGTCGCTGCCCCGGATGCGACCGGGAAGGCCTTCCAAAATGAAGTTACGCGCTACTTCAATCGCTCGAAGACCAACGGTAAATAAGACCAAGGGCAGATGAATGGAGGACGGTGGCATTGCGCCACCGTTTTTCTGTGTTCAGCCGCCGGTGGTCTCCCAACGGACCCGCGAATCGGCATCGATGGTGGTTTGGATGTTGCCGCCGTGGCCCTGACTCCATGCCGGACCATCGCTCGAAATCCATTTATGCCCCGGACCTTCAAAGCCGAGCTTCAGCTTTCCATTCTGTAGAGACTTGAAATGGTAGTGGAAGGTCTGTCCCGGCGCGAGCTTGGTGGTGCCGAAGCTGCCGCCGGGGTAGTTGATCTCGACGGCATGGAGTTCGATGGCGGTGTTGTTGGTGACCGAAAAATCGACGTAACGCTTGCCGCATGAGGATGACGCGAGCGCCAACAAGGTGAGCAGAGCCAGCAAGGCGGGATGACGGCGCAGAGGCATCGCACCCATCATAGAGGAAAGATGATTGGGAAGACGTTACTTGCTTTCGATGATGCGGGCGCTCAGGACCACTCCGTCGCGATTGTCATGCAGGCGAAGAGGGAAGGCCAGCACATTCCAGATGAAGCGCGGATTTTGCATGGGCATGGATGGAAGCCCGCGACCAGTGCGGTCGATGTAGGTTTCGCGGGTGTCGGTGACGTTCTGAATCACATCACGCCATTCAAGCGGCAGGTCGGGGATTTCCTTGAAGATATTGCGTCCCACAAACCAGCCGCGCTGCCGGGCGTTGACACGAGACCCGGGAACACGAGACATGGAAATACGAGAGCGGGAACCAAGTGCGCGAGGACCGAGGGAACGAGGGCCGGGCGGCGAGCCGGAGGCGAGAATACTGGCGAAGAGGTCGTTGACGTATTGCCAATTGCCCTCGCGATCGAGGATCTCAAGCGCCACGTCATCGCCCATGCATTTGGCGATGCGCGAGTAGTAGAAGTCCCGCGAATCCACTACTACCGGTTTACCGCGGCGCTTAGCCTCGAAATTCTTGAGTGCGGCAATCAGGTCGTCGGCGGAGCTGTATCCTTTGAGAAGGTGCATGTCTTCGACCCCGCCAAAGCGCCGTTCGAGGGTCGCCGAGAGGATGATGATGGGCACTTCGGGGCGCTGGCGGCGGAGCGAAGCAGCGACTTCGGTGCCGAACTGTCCCGCGCCCAGATGGTAATCGAGCACCGCGATATCGCATTGCGAGAGACGCTCCTCGGCTTCGCCCGTGGTGGATGAGGTGATGGCTTCATAGCCATGCTTGCGCAGGATGGCGGCGCGCAGCAGCAGATTATTGGGATCGTCGTCGAGCAGCAATACACGGACCGCATTCAGCTTTGGCTTGGGCGAGGGAAGAACTTCTATTTGCGGCGGAAGACCCATAGGAACAAACTTTTGGATGCGGTCGGCAGCCGGAATTCTGCCTTGCTGATGTTTATTCCGGGGTTGCCGCTTGCCGCTGGCTTCGGACCGCCGCCCGGAGTTCACGGATGATCTCGGGTAGCCGGTTAAAGAGGGCGACAGAACGCAGCCACTGGCGATTATCGAAGGCCGGGGATCCGCTTACGATCTTGCCGGCCTCAACATCGACGGTCCCCGCCTGGGCGGTGACGATCGCACCATCGCCGACGGTGCAGTGGCCGGCGACGCCGACCTGTCCCGCTAGAATCACTTGTTTCCCGATTTTAGTGGAGCCGGCGAGCCCCACTTGGGCACACAGGAGCGAATCCTCGCCCACATCACATCCGTGTCCCACCTGGCTGAGATTGTCGATCTTGGCGCCGCGCCGGATGCGGGTTTCGCCGATGGTAGCGCGGTCGATGCAAGCGTTGGCCTGCACTTCCACGTGATCTTCGAGGACGGCGGGGCCGGACTGCGTGATCTTGTGCCAGGCAATGGAGCGGGGATGGACCTCGTCGCGGGCGAACCCAAAGCCATCGCAGCCGATCACTGCGCCGTTTTGCAGGACAACATCGTTGCCGACGATGCAGTATTCACGGATTATGGCGTGAGCGTGGGCGGTGAGGCGGTGGCCGATATGAGCGTAAGGATAGATGACGACGTGGGGGTGCAGCGTACAGCCGTCGCCGACCACAGCATTTTCACCAATGACAACGTAGGGGCCAATGCTGGCGCGAGCGCCGATGCGCGCCGTGGGATGGACGACGGCCGTGGGATGAATACCGGCAGCCTGTGAGGGCGGCTGATAGAAGAGATCAATTGCGCGGGCAAAGGTGAGGTAGGGATTGTCGCTGCGCAAGACAGCATAGCCGGCAGCGGGATTTTCCTTCTTCTGGATCACGGCGGAGGCGCGCGTCGTCTTGAGCAGCGGCGCATATTTAGGGTTCGAGAGGAAGGTGATGTGCCCGGCCTGCGCCTCCTGGAGTCCCGCAATGCCGGTGATTTCCAGATCAGGCCCGTGCGAGAGTTCCACCTCCAGCCGGCGGGCGATTTCGGAGAGCTTCATGCGGGCAATTCTAAACCCTGTACTCACCACTGAGTTACGGAGGAGACGGAGAGAAGCAAGAGCATCTCTGATTGCGCGGACGGACGCCGGATGGGCGGAAATACATGATGGGAGTCTAGACCCGGTGCAGGCTGTGAGTTGTGGGGCCTTATACCCGGTGGGAGCCTATGCCTTTAGGCATAGGAGTCAAGAGCAACCAGCGATGCGGCTTCAGCCGCGGCCTTCGATTACTTCGGTAAGTTTCAAACGCGTTCTTTTGCTGTTAATTGATCGAATGCATCATTCACCTCAGGAACGGCGTTGCTTCTTCGTAACCGCAGTCGGCGCAAATCGTAGAAATCTCTTTCAAACAGAGTGGAATTGCGAATTGTTCCTCAGTCTGATCCGAGGGTACCGGGAGATGAACAGGTTTGCACTGCACTGCTTCGTGTTGATGCCCGATCACCTTCACTCAATCCTGACGCCTGCCCCGGAGATATCGCTGGAGAAAGCGATGCAGTTTATCAAAGGACGCTTTTCATTTGAATTGAAGAAGCAGTTCGGGGACGAGCGAGAGGTCTGGCAAAAAGGATACAACGAAGATCGGTTGCGGAGCCTTGAGGACTTTCATGCCCGCTCAAACTACATCCATGAGAACCCGGTGCGGGCGGGATTAGCGAAAGGCGCGAATTCGTTTGCGTGGTCATCGGCGAGGATGTTCGCAGATGTTGGTCCCATGCCGGAATGGTTCCGCCGCGGCTGAAGCCGCAAATTTGGTGGCCTCGATTTCCTATGCCTAAAGGCATAGGCTCCCACCGGGCGACTCCGCAGCTTCGCGCCTCCCGACTTCGCGGTGTTATTCGTTTTCCGCAAAGAGCTGCGGCATCGCGGGCCGCACCGCGGCAGGGCGTTTCTTGCCCAAGGCAATGCCGCCGATCACGGCCAGAACGGAAAACGACTGCAACGATGAACGAGGCACGAAGATGCGCTGAGTATTGCCGCGAGTGTCCGGAGGGGCGATCAGGAACCCATCGGGCGCGAACTGGCTCAACTCGTTACCCATCAATCCTTCAAGCATTTCTTGATCGTTGAAAATCAACCGCACCCAGAGTCCTTCCGCACGGGGGCGGGAGGGAAACGACTTGCGCACGATCTCCTCGGAATTCTCCAGGTCGCGGACGAAATAGACGGCCTTGACCTCTTCGAGCGGGATCAGCACCAGCTTGCCGGCTGCATTGAGCAGTTCGATCTTATTTTGCTGGATATAGCTAGCGCCCACGAATCCGCTGACGCTGTCGCGATCCAGCCGGCGGACGATCACGCGCTTGTGGGTAGAGGGCATTCAAGCAAATTG
>JBDTLH010000388.1:0-10529 GCA_039934875.1 Acidobacteriaceae bacterium
TAGCGTCCGCGATCTGGTCGGGCCGCGGGAGATAGGCTACCGCGCTGCTGGTGAACAAGCCCAGCGCTCCGGGGTCAGTCTGCGAAGCCGTGGTTGCGGTCTGCCATGCCCCTGAAGTGAACTCCAAAATCCCGGAGAGCTCCCAGCCTCCGAGAACATGGCCCACAAAGCTCTTCTGTGCCCGGAAAAACGGCAGGAAGTACACGAAATTTGCATTCAGGACGTGACGGCGGTCGAAGCGGGAGGGGCCATAATCCGCGCCGGGGTTTCGCGTGTCCTGGGGAAAACTATAGTTCGGGTCGGCGGGAAGATTGGTGAGGTTGTGCGACCAGGTATAGTTCACTGCAACGGTGGTGGCCGAGAAACGCTTCTGTGCGCTGACTTGCAGCGAGTTGTAGTTCGACTTGCGGTCCGAGTTGTAAATCCCGATCGGGCCATAGCCGACATAAGGACGAATCCCATTGATCAGGGCTGAACTGCCGGCATCGAGTTGCGCGCCATATGCTCCAGGCAGCGGCTGGTTGATGTCCTCAGCGGCAATCAGGTGCGTGCCCTTGGAGCCGTAGTAGCCGATGTCGAAAAGAATGTCTTTGGGAAATTGGCGTTGCAGGTCGAGGTTGTATTGCTGTGTGTACGGCTGGCGGAAGTGAGTCGTGGTCCCGCCGATCTCGAAGGGCGTAGGCGGCGAAGTTTGTCCGGCGGCCGGATCGTTCAAGGGCGCATTATTAAGCACTGCCCCTTGCACAAAGGGCGGATTGATGAACGTGTTGTTCTCAAGCAGAGAACCAACGCTGGGAGCATCGAAGAAAATGCCGTACCCCGCGCGCACCGAGGTCTTGCCATCGCTGAACGGGTCCCAGGCAATCCCAAGCCGGGGCGCGAAATCATGGCTGGGGGAGGGCGCGATCTGATCTCCGTAAGGAGAATTCTTGCCGCCAACGATAATGCCATTTAGCGGATCGTAGTTAGGGTTGGGAAGAATGGGGCCGGCGCTCTGGTCGCAGTTCGCCGCCACCAGGCAAATGTTGCCGGAGGCGTCTATGGTGGGCGCATGCGACGGATCGTAGAGCGAGGGCACGAAGTTAGTCGCGTGTCCCTGGCCGTCATACGGCTGGCGAAAGAGCGAATAGCGCAGCCCGTAACTGAGCGTGAGGTTGGGCCGGACGCGATAACTGTCCTGCCCGTAAAACTCAAGTTGGTTCTGGCGCGTCACGGCGCGAATATCCTGACTGAGCTGGCTAAACTGCGTCGAGTTCCCCAGCAGGAAATTGGCGAACTCCTGTGACCAGTCGCTGCGTGGATCGCTGGGATCTACTCCGGGGGCAGTCAATCCCTCTTGAAAGCTGAAAGTCCCGGCATTGTTGCCGCCCGAGTTTTCCGATTTCTGATAACTGTTGTAGTTGAATCCGAAGCGCAAAGTGTGCAGGCCGATCACCTTGGTCAAATTATCGAATACCGAATGGTTGCGGTTGTAGTCGCGATAATTCCCAAAACCGAAAAAGCTGCCTTGGCCCTGTCCAAAGCCGATGCTGGGAATTCGGTTCAAGCTCTGCGGGTACGGGAGAGTAATCGCACTCACCACGTCGGGCGATGCACTCGCCGCAAGCTGCCCGGTATTAGTGCTGAGCACCGCGCCGTAAGACCAGGCGTACTCCAACTGGTTCACCAAGGTGGGTGTGATTACGGCGGTCACACTCGCAGCTATGTTTTTCCCGGGCGAATTGGTGGAGGTCTGCGTTATGTTGGGAATGGAGTTGCCGTTGAAGAGTCCGCCGCCTTCTATAGTGGGAATGGAGTCGTTCATGTAGCGCACAAATCCCGAGAATCGCTGGCTGAAGTTCTGATCAATTCTGATGATCTCCTGATGGAAGTTGAATACATTGGTCTGGTTGGAGCGCAGGAGATCAGTCGCCGGGTCCTGAGGCAGCGGCACATGGCTATAAACGTCCTTGAGATACGCGGCGGCGGCCGGATTAATCATGCCGATCGGAATAACATTGCTGAAAGTCGCGCAACTTATCTGGTCCAGGCACACAGGCGTGGGAAATGTAGGGTTCGCGCCCCGCTCCAGCGCATTGGGAGCGAGCGCCAACGCTGGAGACGACTCATTCACCCGCCGCACTTCTTCGGAAAAGAAAAAGAAAGTCTTGTCTTTGTGCGTGTTGTAAAGGTGCGGCACGAACACCGGGCCACCGATGGTCCCGCCGAAGTCGTTATAGCGCAACGGAGTGCGTGACAGGACAGGGCTGGTCTGCTTGTTCTCCCAGGTGTTCGCGTCGAGCGCGTCGTTGCGAAAGAATTCGTACAGATTGCCGTGGAAGTTCGATGTCCCGGAGCGGGTGATGACGTTGATCTGGCCTCCGGCGCTGCGCCCATATTCCGCATCGTAATTGCCGCGCAACACTTTGAACTCGGAGATGGCATCGACACTGGGGTAATTCAGAAGCGTAAAGTTGCCGCCGCGATCCACATTGTCGGCGCCGTCTATGGTCCAGTAATTTTGCGCGCCCTGGCTGCCGTTCAAAGAGAATGCGACCTCATTGGTAGTGCCCCCTGGCGCGCTCACTCCCAAATAGAGCGTGCCTCCGATATCAGCAGTGACACCGGGTTGCAGCGCGACCAGCTCTTCGTAGTTGCGGCTTTGCAGGGCGAGATTTTGAATTTGTACCGCGGTAATGGTCCCGCCGGCGGAGGCATCCTGACTGTTCACTTGCAACTCCTGGGCGGTGGCCTCGACGGTGAGGTTGGTATTCACCCCCTGCGGCGCGAGTTCGATTTTTATGAAGCGCCGGTCCTGCACCGAAAGCGCAATATCTTCGATGGTCCTGGGCGCGAAGCTCTTCGCGGTCGCCGTAATGGAGTACCTGCCAACCGGCAACGTCGGCGCTTGATAGTCGCCGTTCTTGTCACTGGTCACCACGCGCGCGACGGCGTTCTTGTCCAGGCTCTTGATCGTGATGGTGGCGCCGGGAACCAGCGCGCCGCTGGGATCGGTCACGGTGCCGAGAATCGTTCCGCTGGTGGATTGCGCCCACGCCACAGCGCTCAAGATCACGCACGCCAGTGCAAATATCCACAACCTGCGACACCCCATCTTCACTGCAATATGCCGGAAGCGAATCATCTGGCTCCTCCTCACAGAGATGTGCCTGCGCACACAAGTTAAAACGATTTACATATGACTACTGCCGGAGCAGATTGTCAAGTGTGAACCGTAATTAGGATCTAGGAACTGTGCTTGCGGGTAGAACCGCGCACCATCAGTTCCGGCACCATCAACTTCGTTCGGGCGCCGGTTACTCGTTTCACGCTGTCCGTCTTCCGAATCCTCAAGAGCACGCTTTCGAAGGCGAATGAACCCATCTCCAGCATAGGCTGGCGAATCGTCGTCAGGCCCGGGGTGGTGAGGGCCGACATGGGAACATCGTCAAAGCCAATTACCGAGCAGTCATTCGGAACGTTTCTCCCGCTCTCGCTCAGCGCGCGAATCGCTCCGAAAGCAGAGAGATCGTCGAACGCGACTACCGCGGTCACCTCGGGCCGCGAACGGAGAAGCTCCAAAGTCAATTCGCGCCCCGCGCTGAAGCCGCTAAGCGGATCGGAGAGGTCCGGCAGGCGTTTGATGCGGGATTTATTGAGGGCCAATCCTGCCTCTAATGCGAATCGGCGGGTACCCGCCCAACGCGGGTTGCTATCGCCAAGTTGTTTCGGACCCAGCAGAAATCCGATTTTGCGGTGGCCCAGTTCATAGATGTGACGCAACGCGAGATACCCTCCGAGCTCGTTATCGACCAGGACGGAAGAGATGCCACTGCGGTGCATGTCCCTGCCGACGACCACGGCAGGCAAATTTCGCGCCACCGCGCTCTTCAACGCATCCAGCTTAATGAACAGCCAGTTTGCAACGACAATCAGGCCTTCCACGCGGCGATGCACCAGCATTTCCACATATTGCTTGAAGCGGTCAACGCTGTTATGGGCATCCATCACTATCGGCAGGTAACCGGTCTTCTTCAGTTCGATGTCTATGCCGCGCAGAATCACGGTGCAGAATGGGTCGGCGATGTCGAAGACCACAATGCCGATGGAGTTGGAGCGCCCTCGCCGCAATACCTGAGCGGACTCAGAGGGCCGATAGCCGAGCCGCTGGGCGGTTTCAAATATCCGCCGCCTGGTTTCGGCGCGCAGATTTTCGCAGGGAGAGACGCCGTTCAATGCAATCGAGACGGTGGTCGGCGAGAACCCCGACTCTCGCGCTACGTCGAGAATGGTGACCGCGTGGTTCTTCCCTATTGTCTGTGATTTCGATTTCAATTCACAATCAAGATAGCACCGGATTCACCAGCTTTCAGAATTGCAACTTCGATGCCTTTTCCGTTTCGCGCTCCTCGTTATTGCGGCATCCTCACAACAGCAGCCCTTCAAATCAAATTCAGCGGGTTGGTTCTTTTCTTTTTTGTTACTCGTTGACAATCACTCTCCCGGCGCAATACCTTCTGGCTTTGCACCGCGAGATAAATCATGAAGCATTTACTCTGCATAGTTGCCATCTTCTGCCTCACAATGACGGCCTTCGCCGACTGGCACGCCCTGGGCAATGTCACCGCCGTCGCTCCCCTGCCCAACGGAGTCGAACTCTCGGCGGGGCAGGCGCGTGTCCGCATCACCGCACTCGATAGTTCCACGGTGCGGGTCCGCGTCGCAGCAGACGGAGCCTTCCCCAAAGACAGCTCCTGGGCGCTCGATCCTGCGTATTTACCCTCTGATCCGCAGGTTCACGTGACTCAAACACCGGATGCCATCACCCTAGATCTCCCCGCGCTTAACCATGTCCGCATCACGAAATCTCCCCTCCGCATCGCGTTCCTCGATGCGCAAAACAACCTTCTGAGTGAGGACGATGCTCGCGAGCCGATGGCCTTCAACGGTCCTGAATTCCGCGTTACCAAGTCCTCTCCTCCCAACGATAGCGAACTTTATTTCGGACTCGGCGACAAGACCTCCCTTATCCTCAACAACCGCGCCTTCACCCTCTGGAACACCGACGCATTTGGCTGGCAGGAGTCCACCGACCCGCTCTACAAAGCAATTCCCTTCTTCATCGCCCTCCGCAATGGACGCGCCTACGGCATCTTTATGGATAATGCCTGGCGCTCCAGCTTCGACTTCGGCAAGGGGCGGCACGACGCCATCTCCTTCGGTGCCGAGGGCGGCCAACTCAACTATTATTTCTTCTTCGGCCCCTCGCCCAAACAGGTGCTCACCGCCTACACCAACCTCACCGGCAAGACTCCGCTGCCGCCGCTCTGGTCGCTGGGATATCAGCAATGCCGCTACTCCTACTACCCCGAATCCCGTGTGCGCGAAATCGCCAGGACCTTTCGCGACAAGAAAATACCCGCTGACGTCATTTATCTCGACATCGACTATCAGGACCAGTACCGCCCCTTCACCATAAACCGCGCCTACTTCCCCCACTTCGAATCCATGATCAAAGACCTGCGGAGCGAGGGATTCAGCACCATCGTCATCACCGATTTGCACGTCGCCAAGGCGGACTATCCACCGTATAACTCAGGAAGCGCGCAGGACGTCTTCATGAAGAACCCCGACGGTTCGCAATATGTCGGCACCGTTTGGCCCGGTCCTTCCGTCTTCCCAGATTTCACCCTCACCCGCGCCCGTGAGTGGTGGGGATCGCTCTACAAGGACTTCGTCGCCATGGGCGTGCGCGGCTTTTGGAACGACATGAACGAGCCATCCGTCTTTGATGTTCCCGGCAAGACCATGCCCCTCGACATTCCCTCGCGTCTCGACAACGGAACCACCATTCCCCATCTCGCTGCGCATAACGTCATCGGCATGGAAAATTCGCGCGCCACCTATGAGGGCCTGCTCAAATTGGAATCCCCGGCCAACGAGCGTCCCTTCGTTCTCACCCGCGCCACTTACGCCGGCGGACAGCGCTTCGCCGCCACGTGGACCGGCGACAACTCCGCCACCTGGAACCACCTTCGCATGTCCATCCCCACGTTGCTTAACCTCGGAATCTCGGGCGAGCCACTGGTTGGCGACGATATCGGCGGCTTCAACGGCACCGGCACCGCCGACCTGGTCACGCGATGGATGTGGCTCGGCGCCTTCAACCCCATCTTCCGCAACCACTCCGCTAAAGGAACCGGAGACAAAGAGCCCTGGGCATTCGGCCCGCCATACGAGAGCTACATGAAAGCTGCCATCGAGCAGCGCTACCGTATGTTGCTCTACATCTACTCCGCCGCGGACGAGGCCGCGCGCACTGGAATCCCCATCATGCGCCCGCTGTTTCTTGAATTTTCGCGGCCAGAAGATCAGTGGCTGGCAAACAACCAGGATGAATTCATGTTCGGCCCCGCCATGCTGGTCGCGCCTAAGGTTTGGGAATACAATGAGCCATACGATATTCACCTCCCCGCCGGCGAATGGTTCGACTATTGGACTGGCGAAAAGTATCGCGGAGGCGAAACCGGCACCCTCAGCGAGACCTCCAGCACCGGCGGAGTATCACTGAAAGTCAATCCTCGAGTGAATGAGCTACCCGTCTTCGTCAAATCCGGATCCATCATCGCCCAGCAGCCAGTCGTGCAATCCACTGCCTACACACCCCAAGGCAATCTCGAGCTCCGCGTCTATCCCGGCCCCGATTGCCACGCCGTTTTATACATGGATAACGGCCACTCGTTGCAAACCGGCACGAACCGCATCCACCTGCCCATGTCATGCACGCAAGACGCCAGCGGCGCTTCCCTCACCCTCGCTCCCCAGCAGGGAGAGTTCAAGCCGTGGTTCTCCTCGCTCGACATCGTCTTCTACGGCGCGCCTTCGACCCCACGCTCCGCTTCACTCGACGGCCATTCCGCCGCTCAACCCGAATACGACGCCGCTCACCACACCGCCAGCCTTACCGTTCACTACAAAGCCGCAGGCGAGAAAATCTCCATCATCTATTGACCAGCCGGATACTCTCAGCCGGTCAGGGGGTACGACGGGATCTCCGCAACCAGCTCAGCCAAAATCCCGAATACACCGCGGCCTGGGCGTTCACCTACGCCAACGGATACCGCATCACCCTCTTCGGCCAGGCGCCGAACGGCACCAATGATCCTTCGACTGCTGGCACAACCCTGCCACTGCCCACCAGCAACGTGGATCTTGCGCATCCCACCAACACCCAGGTAATCTCCTACCTCCCGAACAACCAGAATTCTTCCATTCAGGAGTCCAACATTCAGCTTTCGCAGCAGATCAGCGACGCCACCACTGCGAATGTGGCATACGTTCATACCAAGGCGGACCACCTGGTCAATCACTTCAACCTGAATGGCCCTCAACTGATAGGAGCGGCTGTTCCCTTCCCCGGCCAGAGCCTCAACGTGATCGTCGGTGCCGCTAACGGCACTTCCCACTACAACGGCCTGCAATGCTCTCTAAACCATCGATTTACCCAGGGATTGCAATACACAGTCGCTTACACCTACTCCCACTCCACTGACAACTCACACGGCGCGTTTTCTTCGACCGGCGGCAATCAGGAGGTATTCATTGATGCGCCTCGCGGTGGCTTTTTCAATTCGCACTTAAGTTCATCTTCTAATCATTGAGGTGGCGGCGCTACCTGGCGGTGATCGGGTGGGCATCTTGCCCGCCCTGATCTTTCCATTAACGACTAACGACCAACAACTAGCAACTAGCAACTAAACACCCCAGCCCCCGCCCCCCGGAGTCTCCATCCGCACCCGCGTTCCCTTGAGCAATAACCGGCTTCCCTTTGATTTCATCCGTTCCTCCCGTCCATCAGCGTACACCGCTGTCGCCGCGCCGCTTGCACCCGGCCCTCCGCCCGACAATCCGTAGGGCTGGGTCCGATGCCGGTCCGCGAGCAGCGTTACCTCTGCATCCGCAAGCAATTCCAATTCGCGCACAATGCCGTCACCGCCGCGAAACCTTCCCTCACCGCCGCTGCCCCGCCGCAGCGAATACCTCGTCACCCGCAGCGGATACGCATACTCCAGCGCCTCCGCCGGTGTATTCAGCGAATTCGTCATGTGCATGTGGATACCGCTCACGCCCGCCTTCGTGGGACGCGCACCCATTCCGCCCGCGATAGTCTCGTAATAGGCGAAAGACATTCCCGTTCGCGCATCCAGCCCACCGATAGTTACGTTGCTCATGGTCCCATAACTGGCCGCTGGAATCCGCTCCGGCAATGCCTGCGCCAACGCCCGCAGCAGCACGTCCACAATCCTCTGTGAGCACTCCACATTACCGCCTGCCACCGCCGCCGGCAGCTCCGCGCTGACCACCGAGCCACAAGGCGCAATTACCTTCACTCCGCGCATAATCCCCGCCGAAGCGGGGACCTCCTCTGCCAGCAAACAGCGGAAGACAAAGAAACACGCGGAATAGGCAATCGCCTCCACCGCATTGATGCTGCCTCGCACCTGCTTCGCCGTCCCCGTGAAATCCACCGTCACCAGCGGGGACTTGGCAAACGTGATCGCCACCTTTATCTTTACCGCGTCATCGCTGTAGCCATCATCATCGAGCGCGTCCTCCGCCTCATATCTGCCTGCGGGCACACGCAACAGCACACTGCGAATCATGCGCTCCGCATAATCGTGCAGCGCCGCTCCCGCCGCCTGGACCCGCTTCAAACCATAGCGGCGGCACGAATCCCGCAGCCGCTCTGCACCCGTATGGCAAGCTGCGAGTTGCGCTTCGAGATCGCCGCGACGCTCCTCCGGAGTCCGCACGTTCGCCAGCAGCAATCTCAGAACATCCGCCGACATTGCGCCCTGGCGCACGATCTTCACCGGAGGAATCCGCAGCCCCTCTTGATAGATCGACTCGCACAATCCCATCGAACCGGGATGCATCCCGCCCACATCCGCATGATGCGCCCGCGATGCCACATAAAAATCCGCCGTACGCTTTCCGCTCGCGCCGAACCACACCGGCGCCACCAATGTGATGTCCGGCAGATGCGTTCCCCCGGCAAACGGATCGTTCAGCATCGCCACGTCGCCGCGCTCCAGCGTGAGCTGGTCGAGCGCCACGCGCACCGACATCGGCATCGACCCCAGGTGCACCGGCATATTATCGCCCATCGCAATCACCTCTCCGTGCGCATCGAAGACCGCGCATGAATAATCGCGGCGCTCTTTGATATTGGGTGAAAATGCGGTGCGTCGCAACGCCGCACCCATCTCTTCGGCGATCGAATGGAACAAATTTCGGAAGACTTCCAGCTCAACCGCGTCCACTTGCATCATCCGGATTCTATCGCTCTTTCTTCACCGCGCGATTTCGCGCCTCCTCTTCCTGACGAATTATGAATTTTTAAGAAATTATTTACGAAATGTGTTGACATCCGCGTCACCGTACCACAAGATGTTGTGCTAGGAAGTCAAACGGCGCAATTGGTAGCGCCGTTGTGACGGAAGTCGGGCCCCGATCAAAGGACCTATCTTTTCAAGGGAGACAGTCCAACACAAGGAGGAAACACCTATGGCAGTAAAGAAAGCCGCAAAGAAAGCACCCGCGAAGAAGAAAGCCCCAGCCAAGAAAAAGAAGTAAGCGGCTGCTCTTCGTTGAAGTTAAACGGCCTCCGCTCTGCGGAGGCCACAACTTTCTTAGCTCCTCCCCCTTATGCTAAAGTGACCCGATGCCTCTCGACATCGACACCTACAAGACCGGCGATCTAGCATTTGTCAGATTGAAAGGAAGCCTCACCGCCGGGGTTTCGCTCTCCATCGCCGAGGGCAGAGTGCAGCAGGCGATCAGCGACGGTGCGAAAAAATTGTTGCTCGACATCGGCCAAATCTCCTACGCCGACAGCTCCGGGTTGGGCATGTTAATGCAATCCTTTGCGGCCGCGCAACGTGGCGAGTGCGCACTGCGCATTGTAGGCGCGAATCAAAAACTGCGCGACCTGCTGCAGACCATGCGCCTTGATACTATTCTGACCCTCGACCCCGACGTCGATACCGCGCTCAAGAAGTTTTTCACCGCAGCCGCCACCGATAAGACCTCCAACCCAGACTGAAACACTATCTTCTACATTGAAAAAGGATGTCCAGTGTCATTCATTGCGGCTCGCAGGTTCCAACCATAGAGACCAGCCGGCTGCTGCTGCGCCCTCATCGACCTGATGATTTTACTGCCTCCGCCGCCATGTGGGCTGATCCCGCGGTCACTCGCCACATCGGCGGCAAGCCACTCTCCGCCCAGGAGGTCTGGGCAAGACTGCTGCGCTATGCCGGCCACTGGTGCTGGATGGGCTTCGGCTACTGGGCGATCGAAGAAAAGGCCAGCGGCACTTTTGCCGGCGAGCTTGGCTTCGCCAACTACAAACGCGACATACCTTCCATTCAAGACTTGCCGGAGATGGGATGGGTGCTCGCCCGCACTATGCAAGGCAAAGGGTATGCCACCGAAGCCGTTCGCGCAGCCCTTGCCTGGGGAGATACGCGCTTCGAATCGATGCGCAC
>JBDTLH010000389.1:0-4773 GCA_039934875.1 Acidobacteriaceae bacterium
CATCAGCAGAGAGCAGGCCGCGAACAGCGCCAGCGCCCGCTTCCACCTGGGTGACTTGCTCGCGCCGCGCTCGCCCATGGAATGCCCACTGGCCACGGTTATCGAGTCCACACAATCCTGGCGTAGATACTGCGCTTGATCAACACTGTTGGCCCCGGATCAATGCCGAATTCCGCATGGTGTGGCTGCAACAGGTTCTGTCCCACCAACGATAGCTCCACCTGCTTGGACGCATGCCAACCCACCCGCACGTCAGCCGTGTGATACGCCCGCACTTCCTGGGCAGGAAGCGCGCTTACATAACGATAGATCTGGTCGAACTCAAACCTCTTTGGCAAATTGAAGCGCGACTGCACTTCCGCCTCGTGGCTCGGACTCGAGCCCATCAGCACGGGCAGGGTCAAGTTGTTTTCGCCGCCGGCGAGGTCCGCCAGGTTTAAGTGTAGATAGGAATACGATCCCTTCAGCTCCCACCAATGCGAGGGTTGCCAATCGGGAGCGATCTCAATTCCTTTGGTATTTCCCCGAATACCGTTTACATATTGAAACAACGCCAGCAGGTGGGGCGGAGGGGGTGTCGCCGCAAACGAAATTGTAGGCGCGCCCTGCGCCACCAGATCGTTGTAATCGTTATAGAACGCAGAAATCGCTACGTAAAACTTCGATGTGACCAGCTTGCGGTATCCGGCCTCGTAACTGATCAGCCGCTCCGCCCTGATCTCTCGGTTGCCCAGTACTTGCCCTGCAATCAGCGGCGCACCAGGTATGACTACGGTCACATCGATGTCGGCGTCCACCCGCGAGGGCGTACGCACTGCCCGGGTCACCCCCGCCCACACAGATTGGGTCTTGCTCGGCCTCCACAAGAGCCGCGCGCTCGGTTGAAACTCGAATCCGGTGTAATTGTTGTGTTCCAGCTTTGATCCCAGCGTCAGCGAAACCTTCTTCGGGATGACGGCGATCTCATCCTGTAAAAATCCCGAATAGATGCTGTCGGTTTGCTGATGGGGCAAAAAATTGTCGGTCGCGATCACCTGCCTAAAGGTGCTCGGACTTATCCGGGCTCCCGCGCCATAGGTAAACTGCTGCCGGGCCAGCGAAGGCAGGCGGTGGAGAAAATCCACATCGAAGGTATCGCGGGTCTCGCCGAAATTCGAGCCCAGGCGGTATGTCCGGTCCCAGTAGGCTTGCAGATAAAGGTTCGATCCCTCACTCGTGTCGCGTCTCCATCGCCCCAGCAGATTTTCTCCGGAGGCGTCCATGGCGGCATAAGAGATAAAGTTCGAAGGCGGGGTGAAGGTCGAAAGGCGCTGCGCATCCCCGAATTGCCCCTTGTAAATATCCCCCTGAAAGGTGTAAGTGTCCTGGGCGCTCCGCTTCCAATCCGTGCGGAAGCCCGCCTGCCCTAAGCGTGAGTCGTCATAATTCTGGCCGTCCGTATGATATTCCGGCCCGCGATTAAAGCCCGTCCCGTCAATCCGGTAATCAAGGCCATTGCCATTGCCTCCACCGACCCGAAAATCGCCGGTGAACTGGTCCACATTCCCACCCCCAGCCGACGCCAATACTCCATGAGTTTCGCTGGCCGGCTTGGTAATAATATTGATGATGCCGTTCACCGCATTCGCTCCCCAGATCGTCCCTCCCGGACCGCGAATTACCTCAATACGATCAATGTCCTCCATCACCACGTTATTCACCGTCCACAGCACCCCCGCAAACAGCGGCGTATAAACGCTGCGCCCATCGATCAGCACCAGCACCGATTTAGAAAACTGGTCGCCGAAGCCGCGTATCCCCACCGCCCAGTTGCGATCTCCGTTGATGCGCGCTACCTGTACCCCCGGCACCAACCGCAGCACGTCGGGGATATTGGTCGCCCCAGAGCGACGAATATCTTCTTGCGTCAGCACATAGATCGCCGCCGGCGTATTCCATACCTCTTCCGGCTGCTTCGATGCCGTCGTCACCTCGATATTGCCGAGCTGCTCCAGACTGAGTTTTTTGTAGGGGTTCCCCGAACCGCTCTGGTCCGTCGTCCCTTGTCCGACTGATCCAAACGCCAGCAGCGAAACCCATATCGGACCGGCCACGCACAGTATCCGCGCCGCTCGAACCATAGTACTTAGTACTGGCTTCACCACCCGGCCATCAGCCATTCATACCTCTATACGCTCTGGGCGGCAATCGGCGGCGTTAGAATTCGACATCCGAGATATAGTAGTCTATTCTGTTGCCCGTAACCATCCGGTTAGACTCACTCAGGTAACTGCGTCCCGTACTTTTGCGCGTAAAAGCCACTTTGTCTGTCCCCCGTCCAATCAATGAACACCGGAGCGCCACCTTGCAATCCACCGGAAAAACCGTTCTGCTGATCGATGATGACGCCTCTCACCTCAAGCTCTACTCTCTTATCGTCGCGACCGCCGGCTTCCGCGCCCTCACCGCTCTGGTTACCCGCAATGATGTAGAAATCCCTGACCACGAACAGATTGACGTGACCTTGCTCGACTATCGCCTCGGTGGAACGTTGAGCTCCGCCGACGTCGCCAGCCGCATCCAGAGTGCCTATCCCGCCTGCCCCATTGTCGTCCTCTCGGACATGATGTGGATGCCCGACGACATGAAACCCTACGGCGCCGCCTTCGTCCGCAAAGGCGAGCCCCAGCAGCTCCTCACCACCCTCGCCGCAATCATCGACGCCCAGCCGACCCCTCCCTTTTCGGCGTAATCCGAGAAATCTACCTCCTGTACGGATCCTGCCGTCGCCTCTGCCCTGAAGCTCCGAACGAACTCAACGGCTATGCAGTAGCCTGCCAGAAACCCGCCAAAAGGGAAATCATTTTCCCATACTATGCAATTTTTTGCATAGTGATGCGCAGCCATCATGTAGCTCTTTCTCCGTAACCCACTAGAACTAAGCAACTTGCCTCAAGCATCCAGAGTGGCTGCTCAATTGCTCTACATCTGGGCAGGCAACCGCCTATCCTGACAAAAAGAAAGAGAAACTATGAAATCCGCAAACAGAATACTGCTGGCCTTGGCTCTTTGCATCATGCCCTTGGCCCTACACGCCGACTCCATTCTAGGCCAATCCGGGACCGTCGAATACGATTTCCCGAGTGTGGGCAGTACCTACGATGGCCCGGTTGCCTTCACCGTCACCGGCGCACCCACTGTGATCTACCTGAATCAAGACTTGGGAGCTCCCGGGTTGGTGCAAAACACCATTACCGGCTCGGGCATCGATGTCACCTTCACCAACAGCGCTAGCTGGAGCGGCGCAGCTTTCAACGGAGAAGTCTATAGCTTCCCCGGCCTGAACATCACCAGCGTCACCGCGGGTGGAAATTACGCGGCTGACACCGTCGTCACCTTCGATAGCAGCCACATTTACCTCAACTGGCAGGGTTCGTCCTTCTCCCCCTCCGACGATCTCACCCTCACCATCAACGGCGGCTCACCCATTCCCGAGCCCTCCAGCATGTTGCTTATTGGATCCGGTCTGCTGGCCGGCGCCGGAGCGCTCCGCCGCAAACTCTCTATCTAACCCCCTTCCAACAAGCTATAAAAGTGAAGCGCACCCGCAACGGTGCGCTTCACCGTTTGAATGGAGGGTCGGCGTCCTCGCCGACCTGCCTGCGCAGCAGGCACGATCTTTAGTCCGGTTCGCGTTGCACACGAAGGGTCGGCGGACGGCCAACCCAACGTTGAATTGTCCTGTCAGCAGCCAACCACAACCCGTAGTAGCGTCTCTGTTAAGCACCACTATTACTTGTATCGTCCACAGACCGAACGGTGATCTACGGATACCTGCGGATAGCAAAAGCCGACAATTCTCCAGCTCTTGCAGCACTAAGACCTGGCAACTTGTCGCACTCGGAGAGATCCACAGAACTTGCGGTGATCTCCCCGGTCTATGGTGATTAAGAGGGGGGGCTACCGCCGGAACCGACACAACCCGCTGCCCCGGATTCGCTGATCTACGGTGATCTTCCTGATCTACGGCAATCTTCCTGATCTACGGTGATTAAGATGAGCGGTCTATCGCCGGAACCAGACGGTGACCTTGTGCCCGGAGCGAAGATGCGTCCCCGCCGTCACCGATTGCTGCGCTGCAATCCCCGATCCGACGATCTGAATCGGCACCCCTTGCTGCTCAGCCTTTTGCAGCGCGCCGCGCACCGTCTCGCCCGCGAACGACGGCACTGCCGGACCGCCCGAGTCAACCACCACTCCGGCGCCCGCGTCCACCTCCGGCGCTCCGCCAGAGTCATCGGAATCCGGACCCGACGCAGCTTCCGGCGGGGCTTCCGCCATGAAGTCCGCGGCAGTATCGCGGCCCGGAGGTACAGACACTTTATAACGCGTCGCCACCGCCGCCGCTGAGGCCTTCGCAACAGTTCTGTCGGCATCGCCTTCTTCATTCATCTGCGCCAGTGCGGCATCATCAAAATCCAGGCTGCCCAGGCGCTCGGAAGGGGTCTCGCCTTCCTCTGCTTTCGCCGTGAGTATCTGTTTCCGAGGATCGACCTCCGCATCGTGCGGCACGCCCATATACTGCAATACTTGTTGCGCCACGTGCTGAAAGATAGGCGCGGCGGTATCCCCGCCATGGTGCGCGCCCACTGGCGAATCAAGCACCGCTAGTACCGTTATGGCGGGATTGTTCACCGGAGCAAAGCCCGAGAAGGAAGCAATGTCCTTCGATCCGTAGTGGTGCGTTTTGGGATCAATTTTCTGCGCGGTTCCGGTCTTTCCCGCCGCCGTCCA
>JBDTLH010000390.1:0-3788 GCA_039934875.1 Acidobacteriaceae bacterium
AGATTCTCGAAGGGAAGGACAGCGATGCTCTTGGCCGGCGGCGGTGGAGAAGCTACGGGCGGCGGCGAGCGGGTGAGGTAATGGTAGCCGAGCAGCGCCACCGCGAGGAGGAGCGTGGCCGTGGAGAGAAGAGCGCGCCAATGCAGAAGCAGGCGGGCGGAAAAACGATTTTGGCTCTGCACAAAACGGTTAGGCACCCCCAGGTTACCCACCTCTTCAGTGTAGAAGTTAACGAGGTGAAGCCGGGCCCCGTGTTTCCCTTCACATTCCCCCAGCTGATAGAGGTGGCTCCGCCAACGCTCGTCTTCAGCGAGGTCTGCCGCAGCGCGCTGGGAAAGGAGAATGTGACCGGCATCGGCACAATTCATGATGCGTTCCGCCATGTTAATGCCGACACCGGCGAGATTGCAGCGATCGTTCACATCCACCACCCGGCTGACCGGTCCGCTGTGAATTCCCATGCGCAAGCGCAGCTGGGGGAGATCGCGGATGGCGCGACTGATCTCGACGGCGCAGGCGATGGGAGATTCGGGCGCATCGTAGAAGACGAGGGCCATCCCATCGCCGGTGGGTAACCGGATTAATTTCCCGGCGGCTTCGGCGGCGCGAAAGCGTTCCGTGCCACGCACGGCGCGGTTCAGGATGTCGAAGAGCTCATGTTGTTGGGCGGTGGAGAGCTTGGAATAGCCGACGGTGTCGATGAATAAGATATGGGCGATCTCCAGAGGAACGTCCTGTTTGCTCTGCATCGCCATAGTCTGCCCAAGGTTGCCCCTTCGCTATGCCACCAGCCACCCCGGCCGTCGATCACAAACGCACGTGCCCCGCGGTCAGGCGGAAGAAGCGTGGCGGCTTGAGATGGAGCTGTGAGCCGAAGCCGGCGAGATTAAGGACGATCATGACGAGAGAGAATAGGTAAAGCCCCATGGTGAGGGCGATGCCTACATGCATCCCGATCACGCCGGCGAGCCAGAGCAACCGGGTCCGGCGCGGCCAGATAAAGATTGGGTAAGCAGCCTCGAGCAGACAGACGCAGATACCGCCGAGGATAAGCAACGGCCGCAGAGAGATGAGAGTGGATAAAGGCACGTAATCAAAAGGCGGAGAGCTGAGTGCGCGCCAGATACTCGTGCCGTTCCACCAGCCCTGGCCGGTCGCTTTTGTTATCCCGCCAAAAAAATAGATGAGAGAGAGGTGCAATTGGAGGACGCGCAGGTGAAAGCCGAGCCTTTGTGGGTTCGGCGGAGCGGCGGAGAAGAGGCTGGCGTCTAAAGCGGAGCGATCGGGCAACGGGGCGATCATGAGATAGAAAAGCCCGATCAAGACAAAGTTATCGACGCCATAGGAGAACAAGTTCCCGCTCTTGACCGCGCAAAGATAAAGGAACCAGGCCGCGATCGCCGAAGTACGACAGAAGAGGCCGAGGAGAAGAAAGAGAGCCGCGACTAACAAACATAGCCAGGCAAGGAAAAGCACTGTTTCTTCGCGTAATCCGAGTTGATGGCCTGCGCGCACAAGCCAGCCGAGTCGCGGGATGGCGGTGCTGCGTAGGTCGAGAATCGCCTCTCCCAGATGCCGATTCACCATTCCGCCGTTCTTGCTCGAGAAGAGATACTGCCAGTCGCTCCGGAGGGTGAGGCACGTGAGAGCTACCTGCAGCGCCATCCCGCGGCGCAGGAGGGTCAGCCACCAATCGGAGACAGCGGGAAAGAGAAAGGCTGTCAGTTTGGTTGAGTCACTGGCCTTCACTTCGGGAGGCGGCTTTCCGAAGGGGCTGGAGCGAAGTCATAGCTACAGATGAGATCGTAGCTTTCCTTTTGCCCGCGGAGAGAATCGGGTATGGCCGGAATCGTGACGGTGCCGAAGACAGCGCGAATCAAGGTGGCGTCGGGATGTTCCCGCCAGACCGAGTAAGCGAGCATTCTCAAGGTCAGCTCACGCAGCGGTTCGTAGGTGATGCGCCCGATATTATCGTAAAGACTAATGAGCCGCAGCCCTGCCGCCGCGCCCCTGACCTCGGGAAGCTGGTATTCCAGTTCTCCGTCGGGATGATGAATCTCGAAAACAAGCTTGTAACTGTTCGGGACATTGGGTGCAAAGAATCCGTAGCCCGCTTCAATTCCAGCGCTGTGAGTGTAGACAGTCAGCAGTTGGCGCAGGGGATTGGCTTTGAAAAGACGTTGTCCGAGGGCGGCGGAGGTGCAGTCTTCCAGGCGATTCCAGCTCTGTATGAAGGAGGCGGGAAAGAGATTGCCGCCTTCGCTGAGAACGGAGAAAAGGTCGCGCGAAGAAGCGAGCAGGATAAGACTGAAATGAAGAGCGAAGCAGATCAGATAGACCGGCTTTGCCCTCACGCCCGGCTTGCTACCGCCGATCCTCTCAATCGTCCTGATGGTTTTGCAGGAGCTCTTTCACTTCCTGAGCCAAGGCGTGGTCGTCAAATTTCAAACGGGTGCCCCCGGCGCGGCGGTTACTCTGGGCTGTCGGTGGAGGCGTAGGGCTGCGTAGACGAGTTCCACCAGGGCCCACCGCGCCCTCATTGGTAGATGAGGTTGTGCTATCGGACTCAGCAAAGTTGTGGCGCAGCGAGGTTCCGCCGCGGCCGCGGCCGAGATTGACGACTTTTTTGTCATCCGAATTATCTGAATCTTCGGGATGGAAAGGAAGCATCGAGGTGGACCCGCGGCCCCGGCCGGTGCGAAGGGCCACAGCATTCTTTCCGGATGCATTCCGTCCGGCAACGATCGATTGGATCGTTTTGAGGGAGAGCAAGGAGTAAGAGAGCGCCCCCTCGGTTGTCCCGTCCTTAAAATTTTTGATGCGGTAAAGAGACATATCGTATTTGGCAAGGATGTCCTCCAAGCGGCTTTTCTCTTCCGCAGACAGGCGAAGGGGATTGAAGACGACGTAATCATCGCCAAACTCGATATTGCTCCGTCTCCCCTTCACCGCGCCTCTGTCTCGAGCACAGGAGAAAAGAACGAGGCAGCAAGCCAACACGAGCAAGGGGAGTCCAATTCCGAGGAGTTTCTTTTTCATGCCTGATGGTTTGCTCCTCTCGCTTGCCCCTTGGCAAGCAAAATTTTAGTCACCCGTCAGCCGGGCTTCGGCGAGGTCGAGGTCGCGCTGGATGCGACGAAGCGCGGTGTCGTTGATCTGATGGGAATTGCGCAGGTCGATGATCGTCTTTCGCTCCACCCCGAGGGCGCCGTATTGCAGTTGCTGGTAGATCGGGGTGGCCACTTCGCCGCCCGGGTTTTTCGGGTCGCCGGCGCAGGTTTCGAGCTGGGCGATGCGGTCGCAATACTCGGCGCGGACACGGATCATCACCTCTTCCGGCATGTGCTGCTCGAGCGCGCGCGTCTCGATGAAATCGACCGCGGCTTCGTTCGCGCGCAGGCGGGCCTGGCGCTCTTCGCGCTCGACCACGCCGTCATCGTGCACGCCGAGTTTTTTAATCAGGAGCGGTAAGGTTAACCCCTGGAAAACCAGCGTAGTCAGGATGACGCAGAAGGTGAGGAAGAGGATATAGCTGCGGCCCGGGAACGCCTGCCCATTATCGAGCACGAGTGGCAGCGCGAAGGCCGCGGCGAGCGAGATCACGCCGCGCATGCCGGCCCAAGCGATGAGCACGCTGTGTTGCCAAGAGGGGGCCGGGTCGCGTGCGCGCAGTTTCGGGCTGAGCCAGCGCGGGAGATAAGTCGCCGGGAAAACCCACGCGATGCGCACGAGCACGACGGTCGCACTAATGAGCAGGCCGTAGCCGGCGAGACGCGCGAAAGGTTCGC
>JBDTLH010000391.1:0-8301 GCA_039934875.1 Acidobacteriaceae bacterium
CCCGTGACCCGCCTCAGCCCGTGACCCGCTTCGCCTATTTCTGCCCCGCCTTCATCCTGCGCTCCATCTCTTCCGACGTGACATCTTCGACGTGCGTGGCGATCCACCAGTCATTGCCGTTCCCGTCCTTCACGCCCGCGCTGCGATCTCCATAAGCGTGGTCGGTCGGCTCTTGCGTGGAGGTTGCGCCTGCCGCCAGAGCACTCTTGTACCAGGCGTCGCAGTCCTCGGTATAGAGGTAAAACGACGCCGGCTTGGCCTTCCATTCACCCCGCTCTTGCGCCACCATTACATGCGAGTTGCCTACCAGCACCTCGGCGTGGCGCACCTCTCCATTTTCATCGTCCATGCGGTATCTCTGGGTACCGCCGAATGCCTGTTTGAGGAACTCGATCTGCTGCGCTCCATCCTGGACGACCAGATAGGGAGTCATGGTGTGATATCCCTCTGGAATTGCTCTTACCTTGTTGGTCATTTCATATCCTCCTGTCGGATAGGAACCATTCTCTCCTCCTCAGCGCGCCGACGATTGTAAAAATCTGAACTAATCGCCAGCCACGCGTACATGGTTCACGTGCTCGGTTTTTAGCCCCATGTACTCGGTCGGAGTCATGCCCGAGAACGCCTTGAAATCGTGGATAAAGTGGGCTTGATCGTAGTATCCGCAGCCCAGCGCCAAATCCACCCAGTTCACCTCGTTCTTCTGATGGACGCTCCAAACCACTTGCTGAAATCGCTGTACGCGCGAGAATTTTTTTGGACTAAGGCCGACCTCGCTTTCGAAGAGGGCGTTGAAGTGTCGCTGACTATATCCGACCCGCCGCACTACGTCGGTGAGATACATCGCCGGCGACGCGAGCTCAGGCGATGCGGAAGACAATACGCGCACCGCGAATTCCACCGCCGGATGGCGCTCCATCTTCTTCGCCTGCTCCAACAGCACTGACTCAAGGACCTTGAATTTCGCTTCGACGGTGGAGGCGGCCAGGACACGATCACGCACCAGCGCGCCGCCGGCGCCCCACAACTCTTCCAGTGTTACGTGCAGACCCTGCAACTCGTCGGCCGGCAGGGGGCAGAAAGCGAACGCGCAACCCGGTTTGAAATGCACACCGATCGTGTTTGCGGTCTCGGCAGTATCAATCACCAGGTGCTCGGTCTGCGTACCCATCAGAATGGCGCCGCGTTGAGTGCGCACTCGGGTCAGATCATTGCGATCATAAAGGCGGGTCTCGTCCTGCGAGAGGTTGATCACGATCTCCATCTCGCCGCTGGGAAGGATCCGCTCGAGCTTATGATCTGACGCGTATCCCTCGTAACACCAGATCAAGTCCACCAGATGCGCCAGCGGCGGTCCCGGTTTATGGCTTCTAAAGATCACGACGAGATTATTCTGACACACATGCGGTCGTGGGCGAGAGACTGCTATGTTCCTGACCGGGCCAGTGCTACCTTCTCAAGAGAAGGTAAAACGATGGAGCAGGGATGGCCGGCGACGCTGGTGCTGGTGCGCCACGGCGAATCGGAGCGCAACGTGAAGCGCGAGCTGGCGAGGGGCCAGCCGGAGATTCATCACTATCACGAGGGCCTCCGCGATATTGATGTCAAGCTCACCCCGCGCGGCCTCAAGCAAGCGCGCGGCACCGGCAGATTTCTCGCTTCAAAGTTTACCTTTGATGCGATCTTCGTCTCCCCCTACACGCGTACGGTGCAGACGGCGGAGGCGCTGGTCGAGTATCTTGCCCCCGCGCCGTTACTGTTGCGGGATGAACGCATCCGGGAGATCGAGTTCGGCATTCTGGATGGCTTGACCAACGTCGGCATCCGCAACAAGTTCCCCGACGAGCTGGAGCGGCGAAAGAGAGAGGGGCATTACTGGTACCGTCCCCCCGGCGGCGAGAGCAGGCCTGACGTAGCGCTGCGGGTAAACAGCTTTCTCAACACTCTGACCAGGGACTACCCGGGGCAAAGGATTCTTGTCGTGTGCCATTCCGTTGTAGTGCTGGTCTTCCGGCGGCTGCTGGAACGATGGGGCGAAGCGGAGTATCTGAAGGTGAATCGCGAAGACGATGTCAAAAACTGCTCCATGACCGCCTACCGCTTCGATCCCGTCACGGGGAAACTTGCGCTCGATGAATACAACACGGTTTGTTATCGGGAGTAAGTCCTATTGTACATCTGGCGACCCCGCTGTGGCGGCGCTTGCCATGGCCTGGGTGAGCGGGAGAAAAACTTTGAAAATCGTATAGCTGCCCGCCCCGGTTCGCGTTCTCACTTGTATATTACCGCCCAGCCGGTCAACCACGGAACGCACAATCCATAGCCCCATCCCGCTGCCGCTGCCCGGCTTGGTGGAATAGAACGCGTCATAGATACGGCCCACTGTGGCACCAGGAATACCCGGCCCATTATCGGCCATCATCACCGCAACGCCGACTACTCCATCGAGCCTGTTCCGCCGCACTCGTAACATTACATTGCCCCCCGCTGGGGCGGCCTCAATGGCATTCGCCAGCAGGTTCGAGATGGCATGGCTCACCTCGTTGGGATAGCCGAGGATGATAGCGCGTTCGTCACACGTGAGCGAAAAATGAAGCTCCTTCGATTGCATCGCCTGCTTATATAAGTTGACTATGTCGCGGCACAGCGGAGGGAACTGGACCTCCCGTTCCTGGCTTGGCTCGCGATAGAGCCCAAGCGTGCGCTGCACGATGTGGACGATGCGCTTAAGCTCCTGGTCGGCAAGCCGCACGAAGGCGGTGGCGCCGGCATGGTCCTCCAATTGGTGCCCAAGCAGGTAAAGAACGTTGGTGATCGCTTCCAGGGGATTATTGATCTCGTGGGCCATCGCGGACGCCATCTGCCCCGTGGCGGCCAGCTTCTCGCTGCGCAACAGCGCCTCCTGCGTCCGCCGCGCATCCGTCATGTCTTTGAACGCGACCACCACCCTGTGGCCGCCATCACTGTTCATTCCTCCCACCGGAGAGACACTGTACTGCACGGGGAAGCAGGTGCGGTCGCGCCGCCAGAATGCGTCCTTCACATTGCTCACCGCTTTGCCCTCCACAGCCGCAATATGGATCGGGCAATCACTCCACTCCAGGCGGCCTCCATCCTCCCGGGAATGATGGGTAAGGTCGTGCATCAACTGGCCCCGCAACTCCTCCGGCGCGTAGCCCAGCATCGCCGCGCCCGCGCCGTTCACGAACTGTACTCTGCCTTGAACATCAAGGGCATACACTCCGTCGGGTGTGGCATCGAGGATCGCTTGCAGCTCTTTGAGCGCGGCATCGCGCACCACCTCCAGCCGCCGGCGCTCGCCCACGTCGCGAAACACCAGCACCGCTCCGGTAATCCTGCCTTGCCCATTGCGTATGGGAGCGCCACTATCATCGACATGAATTTCCCGGCCATCCTTCGCCAAAAGTACGGTATGGTTCGCCCCCAGCGAGATCTCTCCCGAACGCAGTACCCTTTCCACGGGGGGGTCAATCCCCATGCGCGTCTCCTGGTTCACGATGCGGAAGATCTCTTGCGCCGGACGCCCCGCCGCGTCCTCTGCCTTCCACCCGCACAACTCCTCCGCGATGGCATTCATAAACATGACGTACCCGCGCTCATCAGTGGTCAGCACTCCATCACCGATGCTCTTCAGCGTGGTGTTAAAGCGCTCGTTCAGCAATTGCAGGTCCTGGGACTTCTGGTGCGCCATCAGCAACGCTTCACTGTAATTGCGCGACAACATCTGCAATTGCTTCTGTGAAGAATAAGCCAGCGCGATCCCGATCAGCATCGCCAGCCCCAGCGCGGAGAGCAACGCAAAATGCCGGTTTGCTGCCGCCCTGCCTACCCGGTCCAACCGTAACGATTGCTCGACTGCGATGAATCCGCTGAACCTCTCGCGGATCTGGTCCATCAGCATCTTGCCCGCGATCAACTCTGATTCGTTGGGTGCGGCGCCTGTCTTTTCCCGTTGCTGCTGGGCGGAATCGCGTACCGACAGCCACCGCCCGATCAATCCCTCAATCTCATGCAGTCGCTGGCTCTGGTCCGGTCGATCGCTCACCAGCCCCTCTATAGTGGCGAAAACCTTGGGCGCATTCTCGCGCGCCACGTACTCCGGTCGCAAGAACAACGGATCTCCGGACAAGCTAAACCCGCGGGTGGCAGTCTCCCGGTCCACCAGCAACTGCAATTCCTGCTGGGCGGCGGCAATCACCTGATCGGAGTGGTCCACCCAGCGGTCGGTATCTTCCATCCGCTTCAACTGCCAGAGCAACACCGCGCACAACCCGACCAGCGCCGCCATGGGAAGCAGCATCGCGCGGCGCAGTAACGGCTTAAATACCTTCTGGTCGATATCGATCGGCGTCATCGCGGCCTCGCTTGAGGTCTCTTTGGCTTCATCTTACAATCCGTGCTTGGACGCAAAGTGAGCTAAGCGTGATCCAGCGCGGTCCGCCCCTGAAATGTTCGCAGGTCACGGGTTCAAGCCTGCATCCGCCCGTGGCCCGTGACTCGCTAATCGCGCACTCCATCCAGGAATGCCTTCAGCTTGCGCGAGCGGGAAGGGTGCCGCAGCTTGCGCAGCGCCTTCGCCTCAATCTGCCGGATCCGTTCGCGGGTAACCTGGAACGACTGTCCCACCTCTTCCAGAGTGTGTTCGGAGCCGTCTTCCAGGCCAAACCGCATCTTGATAACCCGCTCCTCGCGCTGCGTGAGGCTGCGCAGCACGGTTGCCGTTTGCTCCTTCAGGTTGACGTTGATCACCGCGTCCGCCGGAGAGACAATGGCGCGGTCCTCGATAAAGTCGCCCAGGTGGGAGTCTTCTTCCTCTCCTATCGGGGTTTCGAGCGAGATCGGCTCCTGCGCAATTTTCAACACCTTGCGCACCTTCGCTACCGGAATATCCATTCGCTTCGCGATCTCTTCGGAAGTGGGCTCCCGACCGAGCTCCTGTACCAACTGCCGCGAAGTCCGGATCAGCTTGTTGATCGTCTCAATCATGTGCACCGGAATGCGGATGGTGCGCGCCTGGTCGGCAATCGCGCGGGTGATCGCCTGCCGGATCCACCACGTGGCGTAGGTCGAAAATTTGTAGCCGCGACGGTATTCGAACTTGTCCACCGCCTTCATCAGGCCAATGTTGCCCTCCTGAATCAGGTCCAGGAACTGCAAACCGCGGTTGGTGTACTTCTTCGCTATCGAAACCACCAGGCGAAGGTTGGCTTCAATCAGCTCCTTCTTCGCCTGCTCGGCGGACATATCGCTCTCGATGATCTTCCGCTGCGTCCTGCGCAGGTCCTGATAAGCGGCGCCGGACTCCATTTCAAGCTTTTCCAGGTCCTCTTTGCAGTTCTTCTGCTGCCGCCGGTACTGCTTTTTCAAATCTTCGGAGCGGGTGACGTTGTGCTTCTCTTCGAGCGTATGCATCTGCCGGTCGAGCGAACGCATGTGGTCCACTGTTTTGTTTACCCGGTCGATCAGCCGCTTGCGCTCCGCATTCGTCCACTTCAGCTCGCGAATAACGCGGGAAATGGCGATGCGATCGCGTCCGATGCCCCAGCGCGTCTTACGCCACTCTCGAAACTTTTTCGGTATCTTCTTGTCGGCCGCGGAAATGCCGGCCAGCTTCTCTTCAAAGGTCTGCACCCGTTTAAGGTGCTTATGCAGATCATCGGTCTTGGCCAGAGTCTGCTTCACCCGGTTGACCAGCACCTCATCGGTGATCTCTTCTTCATCGAAGATCACAATGTCTTTAACATTGCGCACTCCCCGCTTGAGATCGTCGCCTATCGCCATTACCTCGCGGATCACGATGGCAGAGCGCGAGATTGCTTTCATCACGCCATTCTGGCCGCGTTCGATGCGCTTCGCGATCTCCACCTCGCCTTCACGCGTAAGCAGCGGCACGGTGCCCATCTCGCGCAGGTACATGCGCACCGGATCGTTGGTCTTCTCGAGCGCGCCCGGAGTGAGATCAAGTTCTACATCCTCGCCCTCCTCCAGGTCGTCCCGCTCATAGGCGGTGTCAAGTTTGCTGCTCCCCGGGGCCCCGTCCAGCACATCGATTCCCTGGGTGCCAATGGTAGTCAAAAGATCGTCAAGATCATCCGCGGAATTCATGTCGCCGGGCACAAGATCGTTCACCTCGTCATAGGTGAGGTATCCTTTTTCTTTGCCGACATCAATTAATTTCTGAATATCATCGTGTTCGAATTTGTCGTCGATTGCCATATAATGAACGTCACCTCTTCCACGACCGTCTGCCTGACCGTGACTGCGAGGCGGTCGTCTCCCTATCTCTTGCGATGTGTTTTGTGGGCGGGCAGAGAGAAAATGAGCGCACTACCCCTAAGGTAGTAAGATTAGCAGATTTTAACGGTCTAGTCACCTTTACAACTCGCAACATGCCGTGAAATCTCTGCTCTCAGTTGCATCCGGAGGCAAAACTGCCTGCCTTTGCCCCATGATTTAGATGCTCAGAGACCCCGAAAGTCGCAGCTTCGGGCATTGCGTTGGCATTCAGCCGCGCAAGTTTGACCGTCGGTTCGTCCGCGCTTTACCATGAAGCTTCGCATCCGCGGCCATCGTCATCAAAGATGGGACAGGAAAATGAAATCGAATTGATTTGTTCTGGAAGGTATGCATTTGAGCCCTGCTGAAACCAAGACCCCCACCGAAACTCCCGCGGAAGCCTCCCCGGACCACGCCCATGAACATCAGCCGGAAATCATAGGGCCCCGCTCCGAGTGCGAGCGCGAGATTACCATCGAGGTGCCCAAGGAAGTAGTGCGGCAGGAGACCGATACCGTCCTTGCCAAGTATCAAAAATTGGCACGCGTCCCGGGATTTCGCAAAGGTAAGGTCCCGCTCTCCCTCATACAGCGCCAGTTTGCCAAGGACATCAAGCAGGAGATCATCGAGAAGCTGGTCCCAAGATTTATACAGCAACAAACCCGGGAGCAGAACCTGACGCCGATCTCGCAACCCCGCATCACCGATCTGCATGCCCCCGATCTGGATGCTCCCGAGGGCGACGTCCTGAGCTTTACCGCCGTCTTCGAAATCATGCCCGATGTGCAGCTTGGGGACTACAAGTCCCATGGGGTGCACCAGCCCCGCGCGGAAGCCACCGACGACGAAGTGAACCAGGAGATCGAATCATTGCGCGAACGCCAGGCGAGCTACGACGCGGTGGAGGAAGATCGCGCGCTCGAGGACGGAGACTACGCCTCGATCAACTTTGAAGGCAATCCTAAGCTCAACGAGGGCGAAGCAGCAGGCCCGGGTTCGGAGCCGGCAACCATGGAGGACGTGCTGGTGGAGATTGGCGGCGTCAATACCGTCCCGGAGTTCACGGAAAACCTGCGCGGCGCGAAAGCCGGCGAAGAGCGGACATTCGACGTGGTCTATCCCAGCGACTTTGCGGAGCCACGGCTAGCGGGACGGACCGTCTCTTATAACGCCAAAGTGAATGGAATCAAGCGCAAGTCTCTGCCGGAGCTGAACGATGATTTCGCCAGCGAGCTCGGCAAGTTCGAGAATCTCGAGGACTTGAAGCAGCAACTGCGCAATGACATGCGCGAGCAGAAGCAGTCCGCGGCGGAGACGCAGGCCAAGGACAAACTGCTCGATTATCTGATAGCAAACTCGAAATTCCCCGTGCCCGAGAGCTTCATCGCTCAACAGATCGATGTTCGCCTCAACCGCGGCTTGCAGGCGCTGGCGCAGCAGGGCATGAAGCCCGACGACATGCGCAAGCTGAATCTGGAGCGGCTGCGCGGCGGCCAGCGCGATGCCGCCATCCGCGAGGTGCGGGCGGCGATGCTGCTCGATAAGATCGCCGACACCGAGAAGATCGAGGTCAGCGATGAAGAACTCGACCATGACATTCAAGCGCTCGCCGTACATTCCGGCGAGGACTACACCGGATTGCACGCACGCTTGACGCGCGACGGATCGCTCGAGCGCATCCGCGAGCGCATGCGCAATGAAAAAACGCTGAACCACTTACTGCAATCGTAATCGCAACTTAACTGCACCCGGCACCGAAAGGGCAAAAAGGACAGATATGGCTCTCGTACCCATGGTCGTCGAGCAAACCAGTCGTGGAGAGCGCGCATACGACATCTTCTCCAGGCTGTTGCGCGACAATATTATCTTTCTTGGTACTCCCATCGACGACACCATTGCCAATCTCATTATTGCGCAGATGCTGTTTCTGGCCGCCGAGGACCCGGAAAAGGACATCCAGCTTTACATCAATTCACCGGGCGGATCCATATCCGCGGGCATGGC
>JBDTLH010000392.1:0-4622 GCA_039934875.1 Acidobacteriaceae bacterium
GGTATGTGGCGAATGAGATTGCGCACGCAGCGATGGAGCCGCACTGCACGCTGGCGCAATTCGATCCGGATGCGCAGACCGGTGAGACGACGCGGCTGACAGTGACGTCATCGACGCAGGTGCCGTATTACTTGCAGCATAAGTTGTCGATCGTGCTGGATATGCCGATGGCGCAGATTCGGGTAATCAAACCGCTGGTGGGCGGGGGATTCGGGGGGAAGAGCGAGATCATTCCGCTGGAGATTATTGCGGCGGTGGCGGCGCGCAAGGCGAAAGCTCCGGTGAAGATCACGTACACGCGCGAAGAGGTTTTTCTGGCGCATCGGGGAAGGCCGCGGACGATCATCGAGTTGAAGACGGGCGCGAAGAAAGACGGGACGATCACGGCGGTGGCGGCGAAGGTGATCCAGGACGGCGGCGCGTATTGCTCGTATGGCGTGGTGACGATTTTGTATTCGGGGGCGCTGCTGGGCGCGCTGTATGACATTGCTAACATACGGTATGACGGATTTCGCGTGCTGACCAACAAGCCGGCGTGCGGGGCGATGCGCGGACATGGCACCGTCAATGTGAGGTTCGCGTTCGAGGCGCAGTTGGATGAGCTGGCGCAGGCGATTGGCATGGATGCGGCGAAGATGCGGCAGCATAATTTGTTGAAGCCTCCGTGCATTACGACGAATGGGTTGCGGGTGATGAGCTATGGGCTGCCGGAGTGCATCGACAAGGTACTCGCGGGCTCCAAGTGGTTCGAGCGCAAGGGGAAGATGGGGCGCGGACGCGGGTTGGGCATGGGATGTTCGCATTATGTGAGCGGGGCGGCGAATTCGATTATCCGCTCGGACATGCCGCACTCGACGGTGAACATCAAGATCGATCGCGATGGCTGAGTCACGGTGTATACCGGCGCGAGCGATATCGGTCAGGGGTCGGACACGATGGTGGCGCAGATTGCGGCGGAGGCGCTGGGCTGCAAACTCGCGCGGGTGAAGGTGGTGGCGGCGGACACGGACCTGACTCCAGTGGACATTGGATCGTATTCGAGCCGGGTGACATTCATGAACGGCAATGCGACGTTGCGCGCGGCGGAGATGGTGCGCAAGAAGATCGCGGAGGCGGCGGCGAGCAGGATGGCGTGCGCGGCGGAGGAGGTGGTGATTCGGGGAGATTGGGTGACGCGGGTCACGGGTCACGGGTCACGGGCTGAGGCACAGACTAGCGCGGAGATGTTGGAGAAGCGGGATGCGCCGTATGGGCCGACGGTTTCGGGGAACGTGGTGGGGCAGACGCTGCGCAATTCAATGCAGCAGAAGCGCAAAGACGAGGGACCGAAGGAGGAGATGTCGTTCGAAGAGGCGGTGGTTACGGCGATGGATTTCCATGGCACGCTGACGGGCACGGGATCGTATGCACCTCCTCCGGCTGCGCGCGGCGGCCAGCATAAGGGCGCTGGCGTGGGGCCTTCTCCGGCATATTCGTATTCGGCGCAGGTAGCGGAGGTGAGCGTCGATGAAGAGACCGGCGTGGTCACGGTGCATAAAGTGTGGGCGGCGCATGATTGCGGGCGGGCGCTGAATCCGACATCGGTCGAGGGGCAGGTGATTGGTTCGGTGTGGATGGGATTGGGACAGGCGCTGCAAGAGGAGTTCGTGTGGAAGGACGGGCTGCTGATGAATCCGGGGATGCTGGAGTACAAGTCGCCATCGGCGGTCGAGAGTCCGGAGATCGAGTGTTATATCGTCGAGAGCATCGATCCGGAGGGGCCGTATGGGGCGAAGGAGGCGAGCGAGGGATCGCTGGCGGCGGTGATTCCGGCGGTGGCGAATGCGATCTATGAGGCGGTGGGGATTCGGTTGCATGAGGCCCCGTTTACTCCGGAGCGGGTGTTGTCGGCGTTACGGGCGCAGCGAAGTGATGGCAAAAAGATTGAGATGACGGGCGGGGTTGATCCGGAGAACCCACTGAGTTTCAGAGAACATGGGGGATCGACGTGGTTCAAGGGCAAGGGGCCGAAGAGGCATGAGTTGGATCCGGCGCGGAGTGTGCCGGTGATGATAACTGGAGACTAATTGGGTTATCAGTCGCCAGAATCGATCATCAAGTCAGTGTTTGGCAGTATAGCGCCAAATACAAGTGAGGGCAGCTTCGAGCGCTTTCAACTGCCCTTAGCCGATGGTGCAGATTATCAATTTTGGGTGGCTTATCACGATGGCGAGCCTCAGGTTGGAGCAAAGCTCCTTGTTGAGCCGGACTTATATTTTTGGTATTTACCGTTCGACGCGTACGTATACAAGGACGTTGATGAGATGGACGAGGCGCTCAAGGTGATCCTTGAAAAAATTGCACATCACAAGACGCGGATAATTCAGAAAAAAGGTATTTTGATGCAAAGTTTCGTTTGCGAGTACTTCGATCACGGTTGGAAGAAGCTGGATAGGATTTCAGCCTTCAGATTTTCTAATTTCAGTTTCCCGGCCATTCAGCAAAGGCTTTGCGTCTATCATTCCCCGGCCCTTCTGGAGCCGAAATGAGTCTTTCAGAATTCAAATATCTACGGCCGCGGGCGATGGCGCAGGCGGTCGAGGCGCTGGCGAAGCATGCCACCGATCCGGATGCGAAGGCGAATGAGGCGCGCTTGCAGATCGTGGCGGGCGGGACCGATATGGTTCCGTCGATGAAGCAGCGGTTGTTTACTCCGGAGGTGGTGCTGGACATCAGCGGCATCGCGGAGTTGCGCGGCATCCGGCAGACGGATGCGGGCGTGGAGATCGGCGCGCTGACTTCGCTTTCCACGGTCGAGCAGTCGGCGGAGGTCAAGCGCGATTACCGGGTGCTGCATGAGGCGGCGGCGACGGTGGCTTCTCCGATATTGCGCAATATGGGGACGATTGGTGGCAATATCTGCCTTGATACGCGCTGCGTGTGGTACAACCAGTCGCTGTCATGGCGGAAATCGTGCGGCTTCTGCATTAAGAAGGACGGCGATCTGTGCCATGTCGCGCCGGGGGGAAAGACGTGCTGGGCGGTGTGCTCGGCGGACACTCCGGCGGCGCTGCTGTGCCTCGATGCGGAGATTGAGATTGCGGGGCCGGGTGGTGCGCGGCGGATGGCACTCCAGGATTTCTACGTCAACATCGGCGATGCGCGGAACAAGCTGAAGCGTAATGAGATGGTGACGCGGGTCTTCCTGCCGAAGGCGGCGGCGGGGATGAGGGCGAGCTATCAGAAATTGCGGTTGCGGGGGACGATTGATTATCCCCTGGCAGGGGTGGCGGTGGCGCTGCGCTGCGACGCGGATGGTACGATCACGGACGCACGGGTCGCGATTACGGGGGTGAACCCCGCGCCGCAGTTGGTGAGTGGGGCGGCAGAGGCGTTGGTGGGTAAGCACGCCGACGAGGCCTCGGCGATGGTGGTGGGAGAGATGGCGGCGAAGGTGGCCAAGCCGCTGACCACATCGCTGCTGACTCCGGAGTATAGGCGGGAGATGGTGCGGGTGTTTGCCAAGCGGGGAGTGGTAGCGGCTGGGTAGCAATTGGCAAACCTGAGCTACTGTTTCATTTTGATACGTTTTCACTTGACGAGATATCGGAAAAGCCTGAAAATAAGGCCGAGTTCCGCCCCTGGATATCCAATGCGTTCACAGCTCACTGCCCCGGTCTTGATGTTGGTGATTGATGATGATCCGCTCGCACTCGATCTGGTACGCACATTGCTGGTTGAGCTTCCGATTTCAGTGCTCACCTCGGATGATGCTGCCGAAGGTTTGGATCTGCTGCGGACCAAACGCCCTCAGATACTGCTGGTAGATTACCGCATGCCGAGAATGGACGGCATGCAGGTGATTGAGCAGGCGCTGCAAATCGATCCTGATGTTTATGCCATGCTAATGACTGCCCATTACTCGACCGAGTCCGCGGTGGCAACGATTGAGCACGGCGCTTGCGACTATTTTGAGAAGCCGATTGTGGCGGAGCGGTTGTTGGCGCGCATCGAGGCGATCATAAGTCAATTGCGGGAGCGGGATGCGGCTGACAAGCTCGAGTCGGAGATGGTCGATGCCGCGCAATTTGAAGGGATGATCGGCAGAAGCCCAGAGATGATGGCGGTGTTCTCGAAGGTGCGCCATATTGCTCCGCACTACCGGACAGCGCTGATTACCGGTCCGACCGGCACCGGCAAGGAATTAGTGGCGCAGGCATTGCATAATCAAAGCCCGGTAGCTAAGGCGCCGTTTGCAGTGCTGAACTGCTCGGCGGTGGTGGAGACGCTGTTTGAGAGCGAACTGTTCGGGCATATAAAGGGCGCATTCACTGGCGCGGTGCAGGACAAGGTCGGCGTTTTCGAATATGCCAACGGCGGAACGGTGTTTTTGGATGAGATTGGGGAGTTGCCGCTGGCGATGCAGGCCAAGCTGCTGCGAGTGTTGCAGCAGCAGGAAGTACAGCGAGTCGGCTCTCCGCACCCGCGCAAGGTGAATGTGCGCATTGTGGCGGCGACCAACCGGGACCTGCGGGCCATGGTAAGGGAGAAGCAATTTCGCGAGGACCTCTTTTACCGGCTTGCCATGGTAGAGCTAAAGGTCCCGGCCATTTACCAGCGCGTGGATGACATCCCGCTGCTGC
>JBDTLH010000393.1:0-5268 GCA_039934875.1 Acidobacteriaceae bacterium
CGGCGCCATGGTGGAATACATGGCCGCCAAATTCGGCGCCTCCCCCGACGATGACGAGCTCTTGGCATCCGGCAACTCTTCCATCAGCCGTTCAAACCTCGATTGCGACCACGGGGATTTCAAGCCCACATGCTCCGCCACCGCCATGAACGCGCGCGGCACAACCTGCTGCTGCCCGGTCCCCGCATCCATTTTGGCCTGCGCCGCGGTCGCCGCCTCCGGGCAGATATTCGCCGCCCCAATAATGCTTTGTTCCGCCTGCATCACCCGCTGCGGAGGCAACTGGTCCACAAATTCCGTCGCGGTCTTGCAGTCCACTTGCCCGGTCTCCATCAGCGAAGCCGACGGCGTCTGCCCCGAACCGATCATCTGTCCTTCCAGCCGCACCCCTTCTGCCGCGTACTGTTTCGCCAGCTTCGGATCCAAGGGCAACAGCACGTTCACTGCCGTCTCCAGCACCCGCAACCGGTCCTGTGGATCGGCGATGTTGCGCGCCACCGCACTCTCAACCACATCCAATGCGAATTGCTGCTGCGGGCCCAGCTTTTTCGCCTTCGCTTTCGTCTCCGTCGCCGTCATCGACTTGGGAGCGCCGGTCTTCTTCGCCTCGGTCCCGTGAGCAGCATCACTGCTTCCCGCCGTTTGCCCGGGAGCAGCCCCCGGCGCAGTCTGCGGCGCGCTCTGGGCCTGCAGAGACAAGGACAGCGAGATCGCCAGCAAGGGCGCTGTAAGTAGAACAACTGTTTTTTTCATTTGGATTGATTCCACCTTACCCAGCCATCTTCTCACGCGCAAGAAGACGCTAACATATCCCAGCACCAGGTATTAAGGCGGATTGTGCGAGGATTATTCGTTCTCCCGCAGACAATACAATCGAAGTTCGTCCGCAAGCTTCACTCACCCTACCCTCATGCAGAATCGAAGCGCCGAGCAAGCCCAGCAAGACCAGATATGGATGCGACACGCGCTCGCCCTGGCACGCGCCGCCAGCGCCGCCGCAGAGGTCCCCGTCGGCGCCATCATTGTCTTCGACGGCAAGGTGATCGCTGAAGCCGCTAATCGCACCATCGCTCTGCACGACCCGACTGCGCATGCGGAAATCCTGGCGTTGCGCGGCGCCGCCCTCTACCTCCAGAATTACCGCCTCACCGGATGCGAACTCTTCTCCACGCTCGAACCCTGTGCCATGTGCGCCGGAGCGCTGCTTCACGCCCGTATCTCGCGCCTGGTCTTCGCCGCTCCAGACCCCAAAGCCGGGGCCGCAGGATCCGTCCTTTCCATCCTCAACCACCCGCAACTCAATCACCAGATGCAGGTAGAATCCGGCCTCTGTGCCGCTGAATCGTCCGCACTGCTGCAAGAGTTCTTTCGCGGCAAGAGGGAGAGAGGCTAGCGGCTGGGTTTTAGGGCCTACAGATTAGAAATCACGAAGCCTTTAACGTTGCATGACGGCTAAAATTCCCTGCACAAATACGACCAGGGAACAGGTGTTAGATGCGATGCTGTCATCCCCTGGCGCCTCCACTCAATAGCTCCGCCACTTCTTCATCCGTCGTCTGCTTGAAATCCTGATACCACTCCCCTACCGCGGAAAAGCGCGGCGGCATCCGCGCGCAAATCACATCATCCGCCTCGCTCCGCAATAACTCGCAATTCTCCGCCGCAGCCACCGGTACTGCGACCACGATCTTCGCTGGACTACCCGCGCGTAGCGACTGCACCGCCACGCTCATGCTCGCGCCGGTTGCAATCCCGTCATCCACCAATATCACTGTCTTCCCCTCCACGCCGCGCGAGACCGGTTCGCGGTCTCCGCGATAAAGCTTTTCCCTGCGCGACACCTCTTCCACTTCACGCGCCGCGATAGCATCGATGTCGCTTTCGTTCAGACCCAGCCTGGACACGATCTGCTCATTTAGCACACGTATGCCCCCACTGGCCACCGCGCCAATCGCCAGCTCTTCCTGCCCCGGCGCACCCAGCTTCCGCACCACAAAAACGTCCAGCGGAAGCTTGAGCGCCTGCGCCACCTCATATCCCACCGGAACCCCTCCGCGCGGCAGCGCCAGCACCAGCCCATCTCTCACGCCCGTGTATGCCCGCAGTTGCTCCGCCAGTGCCCTTCCCCCGTCCCGCCTGTCACGATATCTCATTGCCCACCTTCTCTTCCGCTAATTTCAGTTTCTCTCAGCCTCTCATGCCGCCCGGCTGAGACCCTCGTTTATCATGGACGGGATGGCTGAGGCAGACCTCCAAAATCGTGGCGCCCAGGTGGAAAGCTTTTTGCTTGATCTCGCCGATGCGCTCAACGCCACCCTCGAGCTCGATGTGCTGCTCAAGCGCGTCGCCGCCCTGGTGCGCGAGGTCATCGACTACAAGATATTCGCCATCCTCCTGCTCAATGAACAACGCCAGGACCTCTTCTTTCGCTTCCAAATCGGCCACGCCCCGGAGATCGAACGCCTGCGCATCAAAGTCGGACAGGGCGTCGTCGGCGCCGCGGTCGCGGAGCGCCGCGCCATCCTGGTCCCGGATGTCTCCAAATTCAAGGAATACATCTCTGCCCGCGAAGATGTAAAGAGCGAGCTCGCCGTTCCCCTCATCACCAAGGACCTCATGGTCGGCGTCATCGACATCCAATCCGACCAACTCGGCTACTTCACCGAGGAGCACGCCCGCCTGCTCTCGCTGGTCGCCTCGCGCGTCGCCGTCACCATCGAAAACGCGCGCCTCTATACCCGCGTATCCCGTCAGGCGCAGACCCTCAAGGTGCTCAATGAGATCAGCCGCGAACTCACCTCCATCCTCAACCTCGATCAACTCCTCAAGCGCATCGGAGACCTCCTCCTCCGCGTCATCGACTATCACATGTTTTCCATTCTTCTGCTCGACGAGAAGAGCGGCATTCTCAGCCACCGCTTCTCTCTGCGCTTCAATGAGAATGTCCACCTCAAGCATGACATCCCCGTGGGACGCGGCCTGGTCGGTTACGCCGCCGAACACGCGCAGGCCGTCCTCGTCCCCGACGTCAGTAAAGACCCCCGCTACATCGCCCTCAATCCCGAGACCCGCTCCGAACTTTGTGTGCCGCTGCTCTATCAGAACCGGGTCATCGGCGTACTCGATCTCGAACACACCCGCCGCAACTACTTCACCGAGGACCACCAGCGCACCATCGCCACTCTCGCCGGTTAGATTGCCATCTCCATCGAAAACGCCCGCCTCTACGAGCGCATCGCCCAGCAGGAGGCGCGCCTCGAACGCGATCTCTCCATGGCGCGCGAGGTACAGGTCAGCCTGCTCCCCCCCGATCTTCCCAAATTGCAAGACGCCGAACTCGCCGTCCGCTTCCAGTCCGCCCACGAAATCGGCGGCGATATGTACGACTTCTTCGAATATTCAAAAAAAATCACCGCCATCTCCCTGGGCGACGTCTCCGGCAAGGGCGCGCCCGCCGCGCTCTATGCCGCGCTGGTCAGCGGCCTCATGCGCTCTGTCGCGAAGCAAAAGCTCTCGCCTTGCAAAATGCTGCAATCGCTCAACAGCTCACTCTATGAGCGCGGCCTGGAGACGCAATTCTGCTCCATGATCTACGCCGTCTGGGACGCGGGTAAGCGCCGCATCAAAGTCTCCAACTCCGGCTCCCCGCGCCCCATCTTCTGCCGCCAAGGCGTGATTACAAAAATCGAAGCCACCGGCATTCCGCTCGGACTCTTCGACTACTCCACCTACGACGAGATCACTCTCAAGGTCGCTCCCGGCGACGTCATCGCCCTCTTCAGCGACGGCATGTTGGACGCGCTCAACACCGCCGGCGAACTCTTCGCCCGTCCCCATCTCGAAGAACTGGTGGCAAAGAATTGCCACCTGCCCGCCACCGAACTCGTCGCCCTGCTCTTCAACGCCGTCCAGCAACACTCGGGAGACGTCGCGGCGTTCGACGATGAGACGGTGATCGTGTTCAAGGCCAACTGATTTGTAATCGGGTAATTGGTAATGGATAACTGATAATGGATTTTCGATGATGAACAATTTGATTGTTGAGCAGCAAAGATTGCTATACGAATTGTCATCCTGAGCGCAGCGAAGGGCCTCGCGTTTTAGCCTCATCCGCGCTCCTCCGCAAAATCCGCAGCCAGCCCTTGCCCTTCTCGGTGTCCTCGTGGTGAATGCCCTCACCGCAGCCAAACCACGAAGCACCCGCCCACCACCGCCGTCCCCATCGCCAGCCACGCGATATAATCCCCCGGATGCCCGCTGTGCAGCCGCCGCAATGGCGCAAAGCCACTCTCCAGATAGCGCAGTCGCCGGCTGAACACCGTAACCAGCGCGAACACGAACGCCGCAAACAAAGCAATCAGGTTGTGCTCCGCGCTCTCTCGCATCGGACCCATGGACGCCGGCGGCAGCGCAATCGAGGCCCCATCAATCACCGCCGACTGATACGCGCTCTCGTTGGTGAAGAACTCGCCCGCCGAATCAACGACGCCGCGGAACTGCGGTATAAATAGCAGCGCCATCGAGCTGAATATCAATACCGCCGCCGGAACGAACAACATCGCCGGCACCCGCGCATGTTCCTCTTCCGTCTCCGGCAACTCGCCTACCTCGCTCGCCTGGTCTTTCGGCGCAGGCTCGCCCCATGCAAAAAAAGTGCGGAAGGTGAAGCGTAGAACCGCCGCCGCCGTGACTGCTCCGGCGAACATATAGATCCACTCCGTCCAGGCGAGGCCGAATGGCTTCGCCGCCTCAGACACATTCGCATCTCCCGCCAGCAGCAGAAACGGAGGCACCGCCGCCAAACCAATCGCGCCCAGGATAAACAGCGCCGGAGTAAACACCATTCCCTTGCCCCTGCCGTGCAGCTTGTTCTCGCCAATCTTCTGTAGGCGATGCAGCACGATCCCCGCGCACAAAAATAATCCGCCCTTCACCAATCCGTGCCCCACCGCATAAAGAGCGAAACCCGCCAGCGCCTTGGCATTCAGCAGCCCCACCGCAATCAGCATCAGCCCGGCATGGCTCACCGTCGAGAACGCCAGCAGCCGCTTCAACTGATGTTGCTGGTAACACATCACCGCCCCGATGATCGCGGTGGTGATGCCCAGGGCGACAAAGATCGCGCGCACCTCGCGGGTGTGGCTGGCCAGTGGAAATTGATAGATAGTCCAGAATATCCGCGCCACCGCATACAGCCCCAGCTCCACCATCACCCCGGAAAACAGCACGCATACCGGAGTCGGCGCGACCGCGTGCGCATCCGCCAGC
>JBDTLH010000394.1:0-16146 GCA_039934875.1 Acidobacteriaceae bacterium
GCCCGCGGACCTCAGTCGCGGGAGCAACTCGGCGAGCAGATAACGGTAGGTCTGCGCACGTACGCGCCACTGACGCGAGAACTTTCCTGATAAGTCTCGGAATGGCAGAGCGAGATAGTACTCCGCGCTGGCCGCTCCCCTGCCCTCTTGGCGGCGAATATCTTCATACTGCCGGACAAAGTCGCTATAGTACGCCTCCCGCTCGGGAGAAAGAGCATTCCAAATCCCGTGCTCATTCACCATCATATTTCCGCACACAGGACAACAGATACTGCTCTCAAACAGCGGCCCCAGTGAAGATGGACCGCCGTGCAGAGAGGAACTGCAATTCATGCAGCGGAGCGCAAACGCTTGTTGCCGGGCATGAACCAGAGTCGTATTCATGAGTCGCTCCGGCAAAAATCCAGCAGCACGTGGTCTCCGAGGGAGCGAAAGACCGGAAGATTGCAAACCAGTTCATCCACTGAGGAGGCCCAGCGGAGCAGGCGGGGAGCGCGCCGCGCCTGCTCTTCCATATAACTTGGCGGTACAAAAACACCCACCCCGGTCTGCTTCTGCAGGAGAAACCAGGGATGAAATTGCCGCTTCAGATCGCGAACCAGCGGATACCAGACCGGTAAGGTACTTTGCCCCAACTGGATTTCGCAACAACCGCGCGAAGCTCTGCGAAATGCCCGCCGCGGCATTCTGTTCACCAGGAACCAGATCACCTCCCATGCGCACACACGGGTTGAGAGGCACAGTAAAACATGTCCATTCGGTTTGATCAAGGCGGAGAGGGCCAGGGCAACCGCGCCCAAATCTCGCACGCAGTTCAGTCCCGAAAAATTTGAAAACGCGCCGTCGAAGCTCGCGCCGGCCAGCTCTGAGATTCTTTCTATTGGCAGGACTGAAAACCGCGCTGTTGCCGCAGGCATTTCCCGCGACTTGCGCCGCTTTGCGACTGCGATCATGCTCTCTGAAATATCCAGTGCCAAAACCGTAACGCCCGATTTTGCGAGAAAGAGCGCGTCTTCACCGGTACCGCAATTCAGTTCGAGCACCGAATCTCCGGCATTAAACGCGCGACGCAACGCGCCCCAGGTGACCTTTCGTTGCGCTCTTCCGATCAGAGAGTTCGTGAACAGATCGTCATAGCAATCCGCCAGCACGTCAAAAGGAGCGTGGCTGGTTCCGCCTTCAACCTGGGCTGACGCGCTCATGCTTCGACCTCCGCAAAACTCGCATCCAGTCCGAAGCGGGCGCTGCTGATGCTGGCTTCGAGGTTGCGTATCGCGGTTTGCTCGGGAACAACCTGCCTCCGAAGCCTCGCGAGCGCCACTTCATCGCGCAGCAACTGATCGGCGTATTGGTAATACTGCCGCGAGTGGCGGCCTTTTACTCGGATCTCACGATCGGAACTTTGGGCCCACCTCTCCGGCTTCACTAGCTGGTCTTCGATGCGGCGGTAATAGGGCGTGCCCTTGATCGGGTATGCGACCGTGGTAAAGAAAATGTCAGGATTCGCTTTCTTGACGTGCTCGATGGTCTCATTGATGTCCGACGTCTCTTCGCCTTCATAGCCCCACATCAAAAACATTCCTGTCTGGATGCCACGCTGTTTGCACATGGCGACGGCTTGTTGCACCTGCTCCACTCTCACCCCGCGCTCCATCGCATCGAGAATCCGCTGCGATCCACTCTCGGAACCTACCCACAACCGGAAGCAGCCAAGTTCCGCAAGCAGATCGACAGTCTCGGGGTTGAGACGGTCCGCGCGGGAGATGCATTCGAAGGCAAGATGCAGGCCTCGCCGCCGCATCTCTGCCGCATACTGCCGCAACCATCCGTGGTGGATGGTGAACACATCATCCGCGATCCACAACATGTCAGGCTGATAGCGCTGCGCCAACCACTCGACCTCATCCACTACCGCCAATGGATTGCGGCGGCGGTGGGTCTGCCCGAAGACCTGATGGCTGCACCACCGGCATTTGTAGGGGCAGCCGCGCGCGGTGATGAATGATACCGATCCTTGCCCGTGCGCCTGCCTCCAGGCACCCAGATATTGTGAGATATCGACGGCATCGCGTGCCGGCCAAGGCTGAGCGTCAAGATCGGCAATTTGGGCGCGCATACCCGTTTGCCGGACTTGTCCATCATCATCGATGAAAGCGATTCCCTCGACCTTCGACAACGCAGAGACATCGCGAGGCCCACCCTTGAGCGTGGGCAGCAGCTCTTCCAGCACCAACTCGCCCTCGCCTAGAACGACGACATCGGCCCCCGCCGCCAGATATTCCGCGCTGTAGGCGCCGGGCTCAGGACCGCCGGCAACCACCTTCCAGCCCGCCGCCTTTGCTGCCTGGATGATCTTAACTACATTACCCCGAGTCATCAGGTTCGCGTAAACCCCGAGCACTGCGGGCTGGCCGGTCGTCAAGCGGGCATAGAGCTGTTCCAGGCTGGAGAAGGTGCTATCGAATACTTCGACATCGTGGCCTTTTTGTCTTAAATGAGAACAGATATACAGTATCCCCAGCGGCACGTAGGGCTTCATGATCTGCCGCTCCTTCGCATCTTCGCTGAGAAAATAACCATGGGTAAGCAGAAGGTCCATTAGCTCACCACCACTTTCTCGTCTGGCCATATCAGCGCGCCGTCATCATCATTCACGAGCACGGTGGGATCGGCGTTGCGGCTGATCGGTTCGAGCTCGGCGACGCGTTGCCAAAGCTGTTGTAGGTCTTGCGTCATGTGCGCCGCGGAACCTGAGCGCCAGAGGTCCGCCTCCCGATGCAACGCATCCCGAATCGCCCGATAAAAGTCGCCGGTATATGCTGTTTGAAAAATGGTGCACAGGTCCTCACTGTCGCTCCAATTGCGTTTTGCGCCCAACTGATGGCGCACCCTTTCGTATAGGCGAGTATGGGGCAGCGGATAAGTGATGGAGATTCCGATATCGTCGGGGCGGCAGATCCGCACCAGCTCGATAGTCTGCATGATATCGGCAAGATCTTCTCCGGGATAGCCGAACTGCAGAAAAAAACATGCTTTGATGCCGGCATTCCGCAGGCGTTCCGTCGCTCGCATCACCGTCTCTACGCGCAACCCTTTGTCCATTGCGTCGAGCACCTTCTGCGAGCCGGATTCAACCCCCATCCATACTTCATTGCAGCCCGCGCGCCGCAAGGCGCTGACCGTCTGCTCATGCATCAGGTCCGCTCTCGACTGCACCTTGAAGGGGACCACGCACCCTCGGTCTTCGACTGCCTGCGCGAAGTCTTCGGTCCAGCGGCGGTTCAGCGCGAAAACATCATCTGCAAACCACAGATGCTCCGCTCCATATCTACTCGTCAACTCGTGCATCTCCTCGGCAACGCGGGCGGGCGATCGCAGAGAGAAGCTATTGCCAAAGACCGGCTTTGCGCACCAGTTGCAGCGGTAGGGGCACCCGCGGCTGGCGATGAGGTTCAGGGAAAAATATCCATGGGCCTCGCGCCAGTTTCTCCGATAACCCGCTATGTCGATCAGATCGAGCGCCGGCGAAGGGAGCTCGTCCATGCCGGACCGCTTACGGGCAATGGTATATTGCGGCCCAGCCGTTCCCTGCCGCAAAAATGCCAGCCCCGCAACATCGTCGCAAGGCTCCGCTGCCAATAGACGGCCGGATATCTCTCTGAGACTCTGCTCCGCCTCTCCCACCAGAACGTAGTGAAAGCCATTTTGCAGATATTGTTCGGCATGATCGGTCGCGTCGGAGCCATGCGCTACCACTATCGCTCCGGTGCGGGCGGCTGCCTTTGCGATGTAGAACGAGATCTCGCGCATGCGGGTCAGACACATCTTCGAGAGAAAATTAAAGTCATCTTCATAGACCGCAACCAATCGCGGCCTGCAATTGTCGAGCGCATCCTGGAAGTAAAGATAGGGATCTTGCAACATGCTGTCGAAGACCGCGGTCGAGATGCCGTACGCACGAAGCGTCGCCGCCGCATAGAGTGTCGCCAGAGGGGGATAGGGTTGCACCTTCCGGCTTTGCTTCCGGTCATGCTGCATGTTGAATGAATGCGTGAGAAGCACGTCGGCAGTCGCCATGATCATGATCAGCAGACCTCCTCGATATGTTGGCTGAGGGGCTGTCCGGTGATCAGAGATCGCCGGGTCACCAGCTTTTCCGCCGAGCGCGCGACCCACAACTCCCAGGGAAAAGAGAATCTCTTCGACCTCATGCGCCAGCGCAAAGGCGCTCCTAACGCCCGCCGGAACCCCCTCCGGAATAAGGGGAAGTTCTTGGTGGTGCGTCGAATCTGATTGTTGAGCAAGAAATATTCCAGCATTCGGCGCAGTCGATCTCTCTCTGCGCCTTGCAGCCAAGGCAGGACGTTGCTCCCCAGCGGCAACAGCATCCACTCCTCCAGCGTCTGCGGTTCGCGCACGCCGAGTTCCTTGAGCTGCGGCCAGATGGGAATACCGGGATACGGAGTAAATATATTTGGCGAAAAACTCACATTCCAGAAGCGGCGGGCAATGTCGCTCATGGTTTGCAGCGTCTCGATGCGGTCCGCCTCCGTCTCCCCCGGATATCCGAAGATCAAGTTGAAGGTCACGTGAATACCGCCCAGCTCGGCCTTGCGCGCCGTCTCGTACATCTCATCCACCCGCTGATGGCGTTTGTTCATCAACTTCAGGACCGCGGATGAAGTTGACTCCGTGCCGAATCCCATGTGACTCACGCCGCTCTCGCCCAGGGTCATGACTTCGTCCTCCGTCATGCGGCAGAGAAAATCGGTAGAAGCCTGGAAGGTCCAGCGAAACGGGAGCTGCGCGTTTAGAAAGCCGCGGGCGATCGCAAGCGCACGGTGTATATCCACCGGGAAGTTGGAGTCCAGCAGTGCGACCTCTTCGATCTGGTACCGAGCCACCAGCTCTGGAACTTCACGCACCACCCGCTCAGCGGAGAGGGCGTTGAAGCGGCGCTTGTAAAAAACCATATCGGTGCAGTAGTTACACGCATAGGGACATCCCACGCTGGTGGCATAGGCCAGCTTGCGGACCCCGCACGAGCGCTCGTAGGCGTCGAAATCCACAGTATCGAAGGCCGGCAGCGGCAGCGAATCTAACCGGGCGACCTGGCGCTCGGGAGCATGTTGCGCGGTGCCGCAGTGTTTCGTGGAGGAGCCTGCGATGTATTCCAGACTCTCTTCCTGGGCCAGCCGCTGCGCGATTTCAAGTAGCGTGAGTTCGCCCTGGCCGCGGACTACGACATCCACAAATGGTTCCCTGAGGGTCTCATCCGGCAGCAGACTGGGGTGCCAACCTCCGAAGATGACGGGCGTCTCCGGCAATGCGCGCTTCACCGCTTTAGCCACATCGATCGCCCCCCGGATCATCGGGCCGGTAAGCACCGAGATTCCGATGCATAGCGCGTCCTGTGCCTCGCGTAAAACCTGCGCTTCAGGGTTGGAGCAGATTGCCGCATCAATCAGCGCCACCTCAAAGCCCGCATCTCTCAAAGTCGCCGTCAAGCTGAGCAGGCACAGCGGCGCGCTTAGGGCCGGTCCGTCATACGCCGGATAGAAGAGGACTACTTTGCGCCGCCTGATTGTTCTGCTCATGAGCATGCCTCTTGCGGCGTGGCCGGTTCCAGGCGCTTTGCATCGACTGCGGGTTTAAAATCCGCTACCCGCGCCTTGAGCTTGTCATTGATCCACCGCTCCACCGGCAGGTGGTAGAAGTCATGATCGAGCCGCCACCGCGCCGGCCATGAGATCGATTTCTGCAATTTGCGCGTCAGCCCATCGCGATTATCGGCGCGGATCGGTATGCGATCGAAGGCAATGCGCAGGTAATCCCGCATTACTTGCAGGCGATGATGGTCGCGGCCCTTGAGCCAAGGCAGCACCGTATAACGCGGGAAATAATCTGCCCACCCTTCGAGCGAGGTTGGCACTTGGATCCCCAACTCCTGTGCCTGTGCCATGATGGGCGATCCAGGATAGGGGGTGAAGATGTTGGTCCAGAACTCCGCCCCGGAGAACCGCCGGCACACATCCATCATGAAGTCCACGGTCTCGCGGCGCTCTTTGAGGCCCTCTCCCGGAAACCCAAAGATGATATTGAATGAGGGGCGGATGCCCGCTTCGAGGCATCGCTCCGCGCTCTCGTAAATGGACGCGAAATCCTGAAATTCCTTGTTCATCAACTTCAGTATCTTGGGCGAGCCGGAATCGACGCCCTGGCATATCTGTTGCAGGCCGCTACGATGCAGCAGCTTCAGGTCTTCGATCGACAGCCGGGCAGTGAGGTTCGTGGTCGCCTGTATGCTCCACTTGAAATCGGCGCCGGCGCGCACCAGGCCCTCGGCAATCATGCGCGCGCGATCCAGATCCACCAGAAAATTATCATCTACGACCCACAGCATTTCGAGTTGGTAGCGCCGCGTCAGGTCCACCGTCTCTTCGACGAACTGCTCCGGGGCCAGAGCATTCCATTTGCGCCCGTAAACTCCCGCATTGGTGCAATAAGAACAATTGAAGGGGCACGCCAGGCTCGACGTGTACATCGCCCAGCGCCGCCCACAAAGCCGTTGATAAGCATCGAAATCAGCCAGCGAATATGCTTTGGGGGGCAATTCCGCGATGGGCTTCAACGGACGCTCGGGGGAGAAGATGAGTTTGCCGTCGCGCTTGAAACCTATGCCGGCGATCAAATCAATTGCGGAGCCGCTTTCGAGATGCCGCACCAGTTCCAGCATCGACTCTTCGCCTTGGCCCCGCACCACGATGTCGATACATTCGGCCTCCAGCGTCTGCTTCGGCAGCAGCGACGGATGCCATCCCCCGAGAATGATCGGAAACTCCGGGTTCCATTCCTTGACCGCGCGCGCGATCTCCATCGTCTCGCGAATCATCGGGCCGGTCACCAGCGAGATCGCGAGGCAGAGCGCATTCTTGTCCCGCACCTCTTCGAGCACCCGCTTTTTGTAGTTTGGAGTGATCGTGGAATCGATCAGCCGTACATCGTATCCCGCGCGCAGCAGCGGAGTCGCCACCGCAAGAATTCCGAGCGGAGCAGTGGCTTCGGAGCTGGCAAAGGAAGGAAAGAAGAACACTACTTTCTTTTTCTTCATCGCTCGCCTCCACTTCGCCTGAGGGTACGGCGGATCCGAGACTCCGCTTGTCACGCGGGTGTAACCAGCAAGTCATTTCTCCGTCGAAGCGCCCACAAGCTCGAATTTCGGAGTTACAGTGCAATCAACACTATGAGTTCCGTGGCCCTATGCCCCTCTGAACTGCGCCGCAAAACGCTATTGGTTATAGCGGGGATTGCCTGCGTTCTTCACACGAACTCGAGTGACCTTCTTGCCAGCCTAGATCTCTGGCGTGACGGAGCAAATTCGTCGGCTGTCTTCCGCTCTCTGCTCAGGATCAAAGTTCTGGTGCGGCCTGACGGGCCCTCAGCTTGCTTATATCCCCCGAGGTTCCGCGGCAGACATCACTTGGTATTCGCAATCTTTGGTGCGGCAAACGTTTTTATTTTCGACCTGCTCAAGCGCGAACTGAGCGCTACCGTGTCGGCGACAACCGCGCGCGACGCTCATTTTTGGAATGCAGTGCTGGTTCCGATTGCAATGGGTGTGATGGGTCCAAGCCTGCGCGTCGCTCCCTTGCACGCCGCCTGCCTCGCCGTCCCCGGTCAGCGCGAGGGTCATCGCGGCATCCTGGTCACCGGCCTGTCCGGCGCCGGCAAATCAACACTCGCCGTCGCACTCGCTCTCAACGGACTCCATCTGATCTCCGACGATTGGACTTATCTGTCATCTTCACCGCAACGCGACCGTCTGGTGGCGCATGGTTTGCACGCCCCCGTCAAATTGCTTCCTGATGCGGTGCGCCACTTTCCTCAATTGCGGCACAGCGAAACCGCGATTTCCCTGAACGGAGAGCTGGCCTATGAAGTATCAGCCGACGCCGTCTTCCCCATCACCGTGCGACGAAGTTGTTTTCCCGAACTCCTGCTGTATCTGGAAAGAACGCGCGCTCCGCGATCGCACTTCACCATCTGGCGCTCCCCTGCGGTGCGTGACTACTTTCTGCTGAATGCCGAACTGCTGCCCACCGAGTTATCGCACATGGCGCAACAAAGGGGGCAAATGATTGAGGAGCTCAGCACTGTGCCGGCTTTCGTCTTTCAATCCTCTGGCACGCCGCAACAATCCGCGGATGAGATCAGAGAATTTCTCGCATCTCGCAATTTCTTAGGTGCCGTCCAGGGGCGTGGCATCGGTGCAGCCCAATGACAACGACCACAGCAATGAAGGCCGCGCACCTTTCCAGCCCACCACCCGATCTAATGAAGCGGTTTGTCGCGGCCCCATTCACCGCCTGGTTGGCTACATCCACCGACGTTTACCGAGTGAGTACCAACTACTTTCCTCTTTGTGAGGGTCTCTGTGACCAAGTGGAGGTGAGTGGTCCCCTTTGGGACTGCACCATCATTCACGATTCGGAATACCCCATCGATGACTGTGATGCCATGAGTTTTTCAAGCCACGGTCAATGTCTTGTGCTTCAACCTGGGCGCCTGATCGCGGTCGATGGCACCCATCGTCACATCGTAGCCTTTCTTTCGCTCGAGCCGGACCAGACCGCAGTCCGCGCTCTCATGCAGGAAATCATATGGCTGTGCCGGGCCTATCCGGCCCACGAATGAAAGGAGCATGGCGATGAATCGCGGGAATCATTTCAAGCAGGCCGTTTGCGCTTTTCTCTCGCCTTCGGGCAGCTGCGAGCATCTTTCTCCGCTTGCACACGCTACGCTAAAAGATCTACAGGCGCTGCTCCGCTGGATGGATGATGGTGCAATTGCCCTCTATCTCTGGGAGAAGATTGAGCGCCTCTCTCTGCTTCACAACCTTCCTGCCGTTCTTGCCCTGGAACTAGGCCGGCGCGCGCATGATAATCGCGCGCGAAGCTCTCGCATGCTGTCTGAACTCCACTCCGTGAATCAGGCCCTTGCTGCGACTGCAGCTCCCTACGCATTTATGAAGGGCTTCAGCCTGTCGCCTCAGTTTTCTATACGGCCTGAACTCAGGCATCAGATTGACATCGACCTCCTCATTTTGCCGGATGCGGCCCCCGCCCTCCGCGCCACGATAGAAGAACTCGGGTATTTGCTGGAGTATGACAAGCATGGCGAACTGAAGTTCTCGACTGCCACTGCGAAGCTCGCATTGCGCGGCGATTACGCTTACGACCTTCCCCCCTCGCACCAGATCGAGCTGCACACCTCTTTTTGGGAGCCGCTTCATCGAATCGATTTGGATATCTCAAGCGCGGCCGCCCTGGAGACGCTCGAACAGCACCAGGTCGCCGATGTCTCTTTCCCGGTACTGGCTCTCGAATGGCGTTTGCTGCTGCAATTGCTCCACTGCTATCGCCATTTCGCGAGTCTGTGGTTGCGTATCGGATGGCTCTACGAGCTTGCGCATTTTATCGATAGTCAGTGGTCCGACGAGACACTCTTCACTGCTTTCCTGCGGTTGGCCGAGCGCTTCTCCGTCGAGCAGGAGTGCGGATTCATCCTGCGCCTGGTCTCAATGACATTTGAAATGCATCTCCCTTTCCCTTTGCAGCAGCTTGCGGACCGGGTACCTCGCAGAGCACAACACTGGCTCGAATATTTCGGCACGGAATGGGCTCTCACCGGCTTCCCTGGATCGAAGCTGCCCTTGATGGTGCTTGCCGATCTTTCCCCCCGCCGCAATTCGTCTGTTTATCATGGGCTGCGGCGCATGCTGCCCACGCAACTTGCCGCCACCCTGGCGATCGCTCCGCACTGGCGCGGGCGGCGCAGAGAGTTGCTGCGCGCGCGGCTCCTGCATACCGCCCGCAGGTCTCGGTTTCATCTCGTCGCCACGTCCCAATATCTGGCACAGAGCGCACGCTGGCGGCTGTTGCTCGCTTGGCAGGCCCATAAGAATAAGATTTGAGTTATGTTCTTCCGACTTGGTGTGGTTTAGCGCATAATTTTGAGGGTTGATGAAATGGAGATGGATTCAGTACTTGTAGTGGAAGACAGTCTCGCCATGCAGAAGGCGCTCCGCCGCATCTTTGAAGCCGATGCCATGACCGTTCGCGTCGCCGGAGATGGAATTACCGCGCTCGAATACTTCCGCGAGCGTACTCCGAGTGCTGTCGTTCTCGATCTCAAAGTTCCCGGACGCCCGGGCAAGGACCTGTGCCGCGCCTTCAAAAGCCTCGTTCCGCAGGTTCCCATTGTCGTCGTCAGCGCGAACTCCGCAGTGGAAGATAAAGTCCTGCTGCTGGAGCTTGGCGCCGACGATTACGTAACCAAGCCCTTCAGCCCCAAGGAGTTGCTCGCGCGTGTCCGCCGGGCAATGCGTCGCAGCGACGAGCAGGAGCAGGCGCCCCCGCAAACTCCTCCCGATCCTGGCGACCATGTGATCGTCCGCTTCTCCGACGTTCGGGTGAACTTTACCGCCATGGAGGTCTCCAAGTCGGGACGGCCGGTCACCATGACCGCGCAGGAGTTTAAGGTGCTGCGCTATCTCACGCAATCGCCCGGCAAAGTAATCTCCCGCGAAGAGTTGCTCAATGGAGCATGGGGATACCAGTGCTATCCCACCACTCGCACGGTTGACAATCACATCCTCCGGCTGCGCCAGAAACTTGAGCAGGACCCGGCAAACCCGGTCCATCTGCTCACCATGATAGGCGTTGGCTATAAGTTCGTGAGCGCTCCCACGGGCCCACAGGAACGTTAATGAGAAGCAGCCTGCGCCTGCGTAGTCAGTTGTTGTTCGCCATGCTCGCCGTTCTCGCCACCCTCGGTGCGGCGACGCTGCTGGTAGTGCGCCATCTGGTATACAGCAGTGTGGCACAACAGGTCAGCGAAGGCAGCGCCGCTTCCATACAGATATTCAAGAACATTCAGCGTGAACGTGAATTGCAGCTCACCCGCTCCGCGTCGATGATCTCCGAGTTGCCTATCCTCAAAGCCCTACTCACCACCCATGATCCGGCAACCATCCAGGATTCGTCAGGCAGCTTCTGGAACTTGTCCGGCGCAGACCTTTTTATCCTGACCGGCCCCCACTCCGAGGTGCTGACGGCGCACGCCCGGGCAGCGGAGATCCAGCGTGCCGCAGCGGCTGCGAGTTACGAAAATGTAATCTCCTCCGGCCGTCCCACCTGGTTTCACGACTTTGGCCACCTCTTCTGGCTCTTTTCCAGTCCAGTCATGACGGGCGGCCCCGAGGATGAAAGGCTGGTGGGCTACGTCATCGTCGGGTATGACATCGACTCCGAATTCGCCCGCCAGCTTTCGCAAACCGTGGGCAGCGATATCGCCCTTAGCGCGGGCAATGACAATGACTTGCTCGCTTCCACCTTGCAGCCGCATCAACAAGTCGCTCTGCGGCAACTATTACGAGCCGGCAAAGGACCCCGGTTGGGCCTGCCTACAGAGCTCAACATCGACGGAGACAGGTATGAAGTCGCGTCGGTACCCGTCCAGGGCGGCCGCGATGCGCAGGTCATCTGCTATGTGCTCATGCCATTGCAGAACGCCGCTGCCTTCCTCGCCCGCATCAATCGATATCTGTTGATCGTGGGCGTTCTCGGGGTACTTGTCGCCATGCTGGTGGTCACCGTCATCTCCAGCGCCATCACCCGGCCGCTCGACAACTTAGTCGCCGGGGTCAGAGCCCTCGCTCTGGGTGACTTCGGATACTCCATCTCGCCCAAAGGCAGCGCCGAAATTAAAGAGTTGGGCACCGCTTTCTCCAGCATGCGCTTACGCCTGGTCGAGTTCCAGCGGCAACGTATCGAGGCGGAGCAGATGGCCGTCCTCGCCCGTACTGCAAGTTCTATATCCCACGACCTTCGCCACTATCTTGCCGCCGTCGTTGCCAATGCGGAGTTCCTCTACGATGCCGCTCCTGGAAATCCCGATTGCGATGAAATCTATTCCGAGATCAAGGCCGCCTCCGATTCAATGGCTGACTTGATTGAGTCCTTGCGTGAACTCACCGGAGAAGCTACTTCGCTTGCGATCGCTCCCGCCATGTTGGATCAGGTCGTGCGTCGCGCAGTCAATGCCGTTCGCTCCCGCCCCGAATTCAGAAATCTCGCTATTCAAATGACATTCACGGGACCTATGCAGGGAATATTCGACGGCAGAAAACTCGAGCGCGTGTTGTTTAATGTTGTCCTGAATGCTTGCGAGGTCGTTGACCGAAGCTCGGGCAGCATCGACATTGCAGTGTCGTCGCTTGACGACCGCTTCCGCCTGCGAATCTCTGATAACGGATCGGGCATACCCGAACCGATCAAACATACCTTGTTCGATCCTTTCGTCAGCTCAGACAAGCCCTCCGGAACCGGTCTCGGCCTCGCCATCGCAAAGAAAATCATTTGCGATCATGGGGGTGCGATCGCCGTCGAGGCCAGCTCCGCCTCCGGTAGCACCATTCTGATCACCCTTCCCGCAACCGCCGAAGCCGCCAGGCACCAGGCCACGCTCGCCCCACTCTGAACCGCCTTGTGGCTGATTGCTTATCTGCTAAAAGTTATAGGGCGTTTTCTCGTGCGAACGGTAATCTTCTCCGTACTTGTTCTTATGCTGCCTCAGCGGGCCCGAGGAGAACGCGTCGATGGCCGGCAGCTTATATTCTGCATTGTCTATGCTCAGCTTCCGGGAAAGCTTGCTGAGAGCTTCGTCCGATTCTCCCTCATACCAGATATTTAATTCGTAACTTCCCGGCGGCAGGTCTGAGATGTAAAACTCTCCCCTGTTATTCGTGACCGCGAAGTACGGCGTGCTCAGTGCGACTACCACCGCGCTCATCTCCGGATGAATATTGCAGAAAATGTATGAGACCCCCGGCTTCGCGAATTTTACGCTGCGTGTTGCTCCTGATTCATACAGTCCCAGGTCGAACGGCTTTCCCTGATAAATGGAAAAGACATTATGGAAGAATGGGTCTTTGTTGGGGAATGCCACCTGCGTACCCACGGTGATCGCCAGTAGGTGCGGAGAGAATCTTTTATTTTGCTGGGTCAGCGATATACCTTTCATTGGCGGTGCCGCCGTGTGGCGGTCCAGCCGCGTCAGCCAAATCACCGCTTGCTGATTTAGCCGAACGTGCTTGACTGGCTCAGTGAGCACCAGGTTTCCCCTAACAGAGCCGGATCCAGTGCCTCCGGTCCGCGCCAGCCCCGACGCCGCAGTGCACAGCGCGATCAGACCGGCGAACCAAATACTCCGCATCAGAATCTCACTCCCGCCGCAATGTTCACCCACCCCGCGGACCTGCTGCTGCCGAGCGCCGGTTCAGTCATTAGTCGCCGGTATTCGAGCGCAAACAAAAGAAATGAATTTGGCTTATAGATAACGTTTCCGAATGCCGTGCGGTTTTTCTTGAGTGCGCCGCCGTAGTATGCAGAGGGATTGGAGAAAAAGCGCAGGCTTTGCCCGAAGTTCTCGTCCTGACCCACCACTCCGTTCACCTCGAACCGCAGGTTTGGCGTGAACTTCAATTGCCCCCACCCGCCAGTCGAGCGCAGCGCGTGGATCGCGGTATGCGGTTCGGTGGATTCGGGAAAGATCACGCTGGTAGCGATTCCGCCACCCAATCCCCCTGCTGCTTGACCCGTGTACCACTCCCCCGAGACCTGAAAAAATCTGCTCAGGGGAAGCAGTAGATCGCTGTTGATCGTCCAACTCGCGATCGATGGGAACGATTCATATTGTTGCCTGGCCCGGTACCCTCCCAGTCCCATCACCAATGGAAATCTTTGCGCGTGAGAGCGGTCCCACGCAATCCTGCCTGCGAATGCGGGCATTCGTGATTGCTCACCCGCGGTCGGCTGACGCCCTTGAAACGGCGGTCTCTCCTCAGTAAGCGGATCCATCAGGCCGCCCTGGATCAGCAGCGAGTTCCCTTCCGCACTCCCCACCTGACGTTCCACCATCACCTGCGGGGTCCATACCCACAAGTTACCCGACCACGATAGCGCAGGCTCCGCTACCGTAGCGTATGAGGTCGGCGAGAGCGGCGATATAAACGGCGTGTCCTGCCCTATGTGCAGCCTGGTCGTGCCCCAATCGAGATGGACATTGGCTGTCCGCAGCCGCAACAGCCCCGCGGCAACTCCGTAGCTGGTGGTGGGGCTTCCCCCGGAAAAATCGATGCTTGCATCCGCGGAGGTCTCCGCGCCGAAGATGCGCGGACCGGTCGCGTCGATCCCCAGAATAGTCTGCCTCAGTGTCGCTCCGATACTGCCGTTGCTTCTGTAATTACTGCTGGGCAGCACCAGGTTGGGACGGTCCGCCACATCTACTGCGCGGTTCCCGCCATACGCATTGAACAGGATCAGTCCGTTGACTGTGACTGGGCGCTTGCTCTCGCTCTCCACCTTCGATTGATGCAGGTCGTCCACCTTCGCCGCCAGAAACGCCGGGTCCTCATCCGCCGCCGTTTGTGTCACCGCCGCGGCAGCAGCCCCCGCGGGAGCAACCGGCGCGAATGGCGCCGTCGCAGAAGCTGTCGCGGCTGGCCGCACGATCGCGTTCAGCTCTTCCACCTCGCGCTTCAGCTCTTGTACCTGACGCATGGCCAGCGCCAGTTGAGATCGGGTGTCGTTCAGTTCTTGCTGCACGCGCTCTATGTCAGGACTATGATCCGTGGGAATCTGGGCCTCAGCCCAGGCTATTGAGAGCAGGGCGATTACGCTAAAAACGACAGCTTTCATGGCAATGTCCTGCCCTCAGCTTTTAGAGTTGCTTGCAGATGCGTAAAGCTTACCATCATCGAGGAAGCGCGCAAGGAGGTGCGGAGGTGCTGAAAATCGCAGCCAATCGTGGAAGAGCGCGAATGATTGAACGTGGCTCCGTTCGAAAACGCGGCCCCGATTGATATCGATGCGCGGAGATGCAAATATCCGGATTAGGCTCTAGCCGCAGGTAAGGTGTCTAAGGACCGCCTAAACAGGCCCAAAAAAGCGCTAAAAACATCAAAAAAAGTACCTAAACGGATCAAAAACGCTCGAATTCGTGCTCTTGCGCATCGGGTCGGACGAACCTTAAGGGCTGAGAAGATTTCTAGGGTGAATGGCCGGGGCTGTGGGCTGCAATTTCGATTTGTGATTTTTAGCGCGCCTGAAGTAGTGACAAATCAAGACAAGAAGCACTCGAAGGCTTCATTGGAGAGCAGGCGGCCGCGCGGGGTGAGGGTCAGGGTTTCGGAGGCGCGGTGCAGCAATCCGGCGGATTGCAATTTCTCAATTTCGCCGGCGAAGAGGTGGCGGGGATCTTGGCTGTAATTGGTGGCGAAATCATTTAAGTTGACGCCGCGGTTGAGCCGCATACCGAGGATCATGGCTTCTTCGAGGGCGTCGCGCTGGCTGAGGCGTTGCGGGGGAGCGGGATAGTGGTTGGAAGCGCGCTCGAAGTTGTCGAGATCTTCGATGGCGGCGAAGCGGAGGTCGCGGATCTCGCCGAGGCGGCCTTGCGGTGCAGAGGCGGGGAGCATGGAATGGGCGTCGGCGCCGAAGCCGAAGTAGGGCTGGCGGAGCCAGTATTTTAGGTTGTGTTGTGATTCCCATCCGGGGCGGGCGAAATTAGAGATCTCGTATTGGGCAATGCCTGCGTGTTCGAGGCGTTCGATGGCGCGCTCATACATGCGCACAATGAGGTCTTCATCGGGGACGGAATGGGCATGGTATTTCGCGCCTCCGGCGAGAAGTTGGTTGCCCAGGCGGGAGTCTTCGTCCACCTCGAGCATGTAAACGCTGACATGGGGGACGGCGAGAGCGATGACCTGTTCGAGGCTGTAGTCCCATGATTCGAGAGTTTGATGAGGGAGGCCGGCGATGAGGTCGAGGGAGATGTTCGCGATGCCGGCGCGGCGGATGCGTTCGACGTCGCGCACTGTGTCTTGGGCTTTGTGAAGGCGGGCAACGGAGCTGGTTTCGCGATCGACGAAGCTCTGCGCTCCGAAGCTGATGCGATTGACACCGCAATCGAGCATGGCGGCGAGGGAGGCATCAGAGAGGGAGTTGGGGGCACACTCGACGGTGATTTCTGGGGCGTCACCCGCGAGGGCGAATTCGGTTTTGATGGCATCAAACAGCGAGAGCA
>JBDTLH010000395.1:0-6742 GCA_039934875.1 Acidobacteriaceae bacterium
GCCGATGTCGGCGTGATCGTGCAGTATGGCGGACAGACTCCGCTCAACCTTTCGCTCCCGTTGAAGCGCGAGGGTGTGAAGATCATCGGCACCTCGCCTGAATCCATTGATCTTGCGGAAGACCGCAAACGCTTTGGCAAGCTGATCGAGGAGCTCGGCATTCCGCAATCCCCCGGAGGCACGGCGGCATCGGTTAAAGAGGCGCTCGAAGTAGCCGAAGGCCTGGGCTATCCCGTGCTGGTGCGGCCCTCGTATGTACTGGGCGGACGCGCGATGGTGATCGCCCATGACCGCGAAACCGTAGAGCGTTATATGCGCGAAGCGGTCGAATACTCGCAGGACCGTCCCGTGCTGATTGACCATTTTCTGCAGGCTGCGATCGAGGTGGACGTGGACGCGCTGTGCGACGGCAAAGATGTGGTCATCGCCGCCATCATGCAGCACATTGAGGAGGCGGGCATCCACTCGGGCGATTCATCATGCGTATTGCCGTCCGTCGATCTCCCGCCCAAGGTGCTGGATACGCTGCGTGAATACGCGCGCAAGCTGGCGTTGGCGCTCGATGTCTGCGGCCTGGTCAATATGCAATTCGCCATCCAGAAGCAGCCGGATGGCAGCGACAAGGTCTTCGTGATCGAGGTAAATCCGCGCGCCTCGCGGACTGTTCCCTATGTCTCGAAGGCGACGGGCGTGCCGCTGGCGAAGATTGCAGCGCGCGTGATGTGCGGGCGCACGCTGCGTGAACTGCTGCCCGAACAGGTGGCAAGCGGAGAAGATCTAAGCGTCGGCGATCACTACTATGTGAAGTCGCCGGTCTTTCCCTGGATCAAATTTCCCGGCGTCGATACCGTCCTCGGCCCGGAGATGAAGTCCACCGGCGAAGTGATGGGAGCCGCCGATAACTTCGGCGAAGCATTCGCCAAGGCGCAACTTGCCGCAGGACAAAAGCTGCCCACCAGCGGGACCGTCTTCATCAGCGTCGCCGACCGCGATAAGCCGCAGCTCAAAGATCTCGCTGCGAAATTTATAGAGATGGGCTTTCGCATCGTCGCCACTCACGGCACTGCGGACCACTTGCAGAAATTCGGCATTCAGTCGGAGCGCGTCTATAAGGTGCAGGAGGGCCGCCCCAATGCGGTCGATCTGATCAAGGGCGAGAAGATTCAACTGGTGATCAATACGCCCTTCGGTCCTGATGAGGTCTTCGATGAAAAGGCGATTCGCCGTGCCGCGGTGCAGTATCGCGTGCCTACCATTACCACCATCTCCGCGGCCTGCGCTGCGGCAGAGGGCATTACCGCGCTACAACGTCGAGGCGTGAAGGTGGAGGCGTTGCAGAGTTTGCATCATCGCAGAACCCAGAGCGTCGTCAGAAGTTAGATCAAGGGCTGCTGGACGATAGAAGCGAGTTCTGGGGCGATCATGCGGAAGTGCCGGAGGTTCCAGGTGTAGATTGCAGTTGCATTCACTTTGCGGGCGCATTGAAGATGAAGGGCGTCGTAGATGATGCCGCCGGACAGGCCGAGCGAAAAGACTTGCTGCATCGCAGTCAGATAGTCGTCGGCACCGAGTTCGATGAACGTGAGTTTCTTATTCATGGATTGCATAAGGCTTGTTGCATCAACGGCAGAGGTACGAGGTCTCAAACGCATTCCTGTGATTACGGCAAATCGTTTCGGCTGAGGCATGAGTTGAGCAGCATGCCATCTCGGGTGCTAGAGATCCCAAAAGCCGCAGGCTTGGTTCGTGGTGCATGTGTTGAAGGTGAATGCAGCAACCAGGACAGAACTGTCTAGCAAAATCACCTGAGTAGGTCCCGGATTCTTTCCTCGCGCATATCTGTGATCAAGTCACGGTCCTTGTATTCCGGGTCGAGTTCGGCATCTACAATCAACAGATCACCCACCCTCTTCAAAGAAGATTTGTGGGAGACGGGAAAGAGCACAACCTTTCCTTGGTCTTCGTTGATTTCAAAGGCGTCCCCGGGCGCGAGATGCAGGTGTTCGCGGAACTCTTCCGGAATAATCAGGCGGCCTTGCTCGTCGAGAATCGCGGTGGCTGTCATAGACTAAAGTTTACTACCGCGTGGCAGCCGTCCGCTACAATGACGCGTAATGAAGACCCTGATTTGCTTCGCCCTCCTGAGTGTCTATACGTTCGCGCAGCAGCCGTCCGCTCCGACATTTCAGGCGCAGAAAGCGGGCCCGCTGGCGCATACGTTTTCCATCGTCGCGCGCGATCCTGCAACCGGAGAGATCGGCGTCGCGGTGCAGTCGCATTGGTTCGCCGTAGGCGCAGAGGTTCCGTGGGCGCGTGCAGGCATTGGTGCGGTGGCGACGCAGAGCTTCGTCGATCCCAGTTATGGACCGAAGGGCCTGGATTTAATGGAGAATGGCCTCAGTGCTCATGCAGCGCTTTGGCAACTTCTTAAGTCTGATAAGGGACGCGAGGTAAGGCAGATCGCGTTCATTGATGCGCATGGTCATGTAGCAGCGATGACCGGGAATAACGATATCAAAGCAGCGGGGGATCAACAAGGTCATCACGCCTGTCCCGGGGACGCAGAGGCATGCGCGTCAATCGCAGATAATCAGGACCAGACGCCGGTTGTGCTGCACAGGGGACTGGACTACTCCGTCCAGGCCAACATGATGTTGAACGATAAAGTCTGGCCAGCGATGGCGAAGGCATTCGAATCCGCCAAGGGAGACCTTGCCACGCGCATGCTCGCCGCCCTCGATGCGGGTCAAGCCGCAGGCGGAGACGTTCGCGGACGCCAATCGGCTGCGTTGATTGTGGTAAGCGGAAAGAAGCAAAGCGACCCCTCAAAGGGTTACATCTTTAATCTTCGGGTGGATGACTCACCGCAACCACTCGTCGAGTTGCGGCGGCTGGTCCGCTTGCAGCGCGCTTACAATCACATGAACGCCGGAGACCTCGCGACCGAGCACCACGATATGGAAGGCGCGCTGCGCGAGTATGCCGCGGCGGACCAGTTGCTTCCCGTGAATGAAAATCCCGAGCCGATGTATTGGCACGCAATCGCGCTGGTGAACATGGGCCGCGTGGATGAGGCGCTCCCGCTTTTGAAACAGGTTTATGCGGTGAATCCCAACTGGCGTGAGTTGACGAAGCGTTTACCCGCGGCAGGGCAGTTAAATCCTAAGTATGTAGAGCGCATCACGACAATCCATTAGGCCCCAGTTTTCTTGGCGTCCGCTTTTTCCGCATCCGCTCCCGCCTTGCTGCCGCGCATGCGCTTCCACAAAAAGTGTCCCAGCGGAACAAACAGCGCCAGCCATGCCCACTTCAGAATGTCCAGCCAATGCCCTTTCAAGGTATCAACGATGGTGTTCTTTGCCTGGGCAATTAGCGGTACCGCGCTGACCACGATGGGCGGCTGCATCCGGTCATAGACCACCGAGGGCGCGAGGTCTGCTCCCGCAATCGGATGCGGCAGATATACGAACACATGCAGATGGTAGGTGCCGGCCTTTAACGCCTTCACATTCCAGCGCCAGCTTGCGAAATAGTTGGGCGGCAGCGTCTTCGCAATCGGTTCGTCACTCGCGCTCTCCGCGCTCTTCACCTCAAACGCGCCCGCCTCTTCTGAGACCATCTTGACCGACATCTGGTCGGAGACGCGCACCTTGTCTCCGCTCTCCTGCACATTAGGACCGGATTGCAGCGGTGGCGGCGTGACCGTAAGCGCCTGCACTCCACGCAATTCGACCACCACGGTCGCGGAATCTCCCACCGTGAGCTCTTCGGGCTGACTGATGCGATAGAGTCCGTTGGCCGGCTGGTTGTAGAAGTTTGTGAGCTCGGCGTCAATCGTCTCCTGCTGCTCTGCCGCAGTGGGCCCCTCTGCTGGAACCGAAGCAGGTCCACTCGAGGCCTTATGATGATGAACTCCGGGAACGGGAGGAGGAGGAGCGCCAGTAACTCCTTGCGGCGGAGGCGGTGGTGGAATCGGCGGCTCCGTCGAGGCAAGAGTCTGCTTTTGCGTTGCGGAACTCGTGTCTTCCGGCGGTCTTGCTTGGCTGCAAGCGTGCAGCAGAAGAGCCGCCGCGAGCACCGCGAAGATATACGCCGCCGCGCGCCGGCGAAATACTAGCCACGCCAGCAGAAGCAAAAGAGGCACAATGAAAATGAATGGATACATTGGTTGAGCTGCTCTGGCTGGCTATTATCCTTCAATTCTGGCCACTAAGCGATGATTTTCTCACGTGAGTTCGTCTTTACCATCCAAAATAGTTGCCGTTCAGCGAGAGAGGAGCTTTGTTATACTGACAGGTTGTCTCTCGCGTGCGCGGCTGTGCGTGCTGGTCAGCGAGACTAGAAATTCCCATAAAAGAGGCTACCAACCATGTCTGGCCATTCCAAATGGTCTTCTATCAAGCATAAGAAGGGTGCGCTCGATGCCAAGCGGGGCAAGGCTTTCACCCGCCTGATCAAAGAGATCGTGATGGCGGCAAAGATCGGCGGCGGCAACGTGGATGGCAACGCGCGGCTGCGCAAAGCCGTGGCCGACGCCCGTGCCGGCTCCATGCCGCAGGACAACATCAAGCGGGCGATCCAGCGCGGCACCGGAGAGCTTGAGGGTGCACAGTACGAAGAGATCACCTTCGAGGGCTTCGGTCCCGGCGGCGTGGCCGTTATCGTCGAGACCGCGACTGACAACCGCAACCGCACGGTCAGCGAGGTGCGCCACTGCTTTGGCAAGCACGGCGGCAATCTGGGCACTACCGGCGCGGTCTCGCGCATGTTCCATAAAAAGGGCTACATCGTGGTGGCGAAATCCGCCGCTGATGAAGAGAAGCTGATGAACGTGGTGCTGGAGAGCGGAGGCGACGACCTCTCCGACGACGGCGACAACTGGGAGATACTCACCGAACCCGGCAGCTTTCATCAGGTGCTGGATGCGATCAAGGCCGCGGGCATAGAGACTATCGCGGCGGAGATCTCCATGGTTCCTGACACTTACACAACGCTGGAAGGCAGCGAGGCGCGCCAGACCATGAAGCTGCTGGAGGCGCTCGAAGATAACGATGATGTCCAGAACGTCTATTCGAATTTGGACATGAATGAAGCCGCGCTGGCGGAAGCAGAAGGCTGATTGCGTTTAACGGCGAGTCAATGTAGCGCCAAGTTTTTGTAGCGCCGGCGTACCCCGCCGGCTGTTTCGCGGACGTTCTCGTCCGCGTTTTCTCTTGCTAATCTACTCCCTGTTCTCCTTCCCGCAACTTTACTTGATATAAAGCATCTCTATATCAAGCAATATGGCGAAGGAGAATCAACCCGCGCAGGAGGCCAGCGGAGTACATCTCTGGCTCGTCCTGTGGAAGGCGGCCAGGTCGCTCGAAGCACACGCCACCTGCAGCATCGAAGCAGCCGGCATGTGCGGCAGCGACTTCGGCGTAATGGAGGCCCTCTTGCACAAGGGGCCGCTATCTGTGAGCGTGCTGGGAGCCAAAGTCCTGCTCAGCAGCGGATCCATCACCACTGCTGTGGACCGGCTGGAACGGCGCGGGCTGGTCGAGCGCGGCGGCGACGCCAGCGACCGGCGCGCCCGCATCGTCCATCTGACCGCAGCGGGGCGGAAGCTGATTCGGCGGCTCTTCAAAGAACACGAGCGAGCGATGGAGAAGGCAGTGTCCGCGTTGGGAATGGGAGAGCGCGCAGTGCTCATGGGGTTGCTGCGAAAACTAGGGCGGGGCGCGGAGGAGATACGCGCTCTGGAAACTGAAAGGAAATGAAAATGGCAGAATTAAAGCAAGTATTAGGAGTGTTCGGCCCGGGATCAACCCACTGGGTGGGTGACGGATTTCCCGTGCGCAACATGTTTCCCTCGAATGGGATTAACGAGCAGATCAATCCGTTTCTGATGCTGGACTACGCGGGGCCTAAGGAATTCAAGCGTACCAATCAGCCTCGCGGGGTGGAGGAACATCCGCATCGCGGCTTTGAAACCGTGACCATCGCTTATCAGGGCGCGGTGGAGCATCGCGATTCCGCCGGTAATGCGGGCACCATCCAGCCCGGCGATGTGCAGTGGATGACGGCGGCATCGGGTGTAGTGCACGAAGAAAAGCACGAACGCGAATTCGCGCAAAAGGGCGGCTCCTTCGAGATGGTCCAGCTCTGGGTGAATCTACCCAAAGCAGTGAAAATGTCGAAGCCTCGGTATCAAGGATTGCTGAACAAGCAAATCCCGCATGCGGACCTGGGCGGCGGCTCTTACGCGAGGGTCATTGCCGGAGAGCTGAACGGGGTAAAAGGCCCTGCCCAGACCTTCACGCCGGTCAATCTCTTCGACATAAGATTGAAGGCGGGCCAGCGGGTTGAAATAGACTTGCCGGAAGGTCAGAACAGCGCCCTGCTGCTCTTGAAGGGCGATGTCACCGTCGATTTTAAGCAGATTAAAGGAGAGGCGCAGATTGCTCTCCTCAGTCCATCGGGAGAGAAGGTCGCTCTGGAAGCGAAGACCGATTCCACGCTGCTGGCGATGAGTGGAGAACCCATCCCTGAGCCGGTGGCCAGCTACGGGCCCTTCGTCATGAACACCCGGGAAGAACTGGCGCAAGCCGTGGAGGACTACCGGAGTGGGAAGATGGGCCGCTTGCAGTAATTAAGCCGAGGGCTGTGACCCTCGAATTTTCGATTTCTTCAGCAGATGCCGTCCGCAAGGATGGCATTTTTTTTGTCCGTGTTATCGTGGCTAGTTCCCCAGTGGAGAGAT
>JBDTLH010000396.1:0-4922 GCA_039934875.1 Acidobacteriaceae bacterium
GGACGCTGTTACCAGTTGCAAACCTCGATCATGAAAACCTCATTCGGCGTCTATCCCCCGGGAACAAAACAGGAATTCACCGCGACAGCCGAGAAAGCAGTAGAAAAGAGACTCGGCAACGTCGCCCGGAGCTTCCGCTTTCAACGCTGAGCTGCTGTAGAATGTTCGCGTACGCTAGCATTGGGGACTCATGCCCAAGCAACTATTCATCGCAACTATCGTGTCCGTGCTGAGTGCCGTGTTTTGGCCGTGGCTCATCGGCCTTAGGTACAAACAGCGGAAGCTAGAACCCTCGCTGCTGATTCAAATCATTTTCGGGCTTGTCATCTCCGAACTCACCTACAGAATCGTCGCGGGTGGTCCGCCTCACGGTTGGGCGCTGTTTTTCCGGCGGGTGAACACGCCAGTCTGGTTGCTGTTGCTCCTCGGTGCGGTGGCGACACTAACCGCGTGGTTCTCAAAGCCGAAGCCAGCCAATACTGTAAGCAAAAGTCAGAATGAACTCTGAATATAGATGTTCTTGTCTGCGTGAATCCGGCCCTCGCCCTTGAAACTCGAACTCGAAACTGCTCAAGTTTGGTGAGCGCGGGTGGAATCGAACCACCAACCTACTGATTAAGAGTCAGTTGCTCTGCCAGTTGAGCTACGCGCCCGATATTGTGAGGAACTCACAGTGGGGACTGGGTCGAGTATAGCAAAAGCCCGGCGCCTTCTCCAAGCTGCTGTAGAAACTCCGACGGCTCGCGTCGGTATTTCTTTGCGACATCTATGCCGAATGGAACACTATCTCAGACTCCCTCGAAAACCTGCTATAGACTCGGCAGCATGAGAACAATACTGCCGGGCGGAGGAGCAAATGCCAACATTAAATAGCAACTGGCGGCTTACCATCCTGGCGCTCACAGTTGCGCTGCTTTGCTTCGGGTACTTCCTGCTGAATGAGACTTCGCGCGCCAGAGTGGCGAAGCGTGAGTTCGCGCGGCTCTTGCCTGAATCCGTAACCGCGGTGCGGCTCGGAGGTGAAACGATTACCAACCGCGATGAAATCCCCGCCCTGGTGGTGGCCCTTCAGCATTCACACTGGAAAGCCTTGATCAGAAAATATTCGACGGAGCGGCAACGGCTCCTGCTGGTGCGCAAGGACGCGCTCCCTTACATCGTAGATCTGCGTCCGCTGGCGGATGGCGCCGACCTGGTCCAGATCATCCGCTTCAATCCCGCCAACCAAACCGAAGTGTTGCTGCTCTCCGGCGAGAATCGGGAGATCCGGCGGATTCTGCATAACGCCGAAGCTCGCCCGCCATCCGGTGATTAGACTGCGCGCTTCAATTCCGTTTGCCGGTCCGTCGAGCCTGCGTCCCAATCGGTCATGCCCACTACCAACGCCTCCATGACGCCTTGCGCCTGAAAGTGCTTGGCTTCGGGATCGTCCTTGAAGCCGAGCAGCGCGGGCATGGTGGCCATTACTCCCGACAATCCGGTGTCGATCTTTCCATGCGTCTGGAAGCTGATCAGATCGAAGACTCCACCGGGATAGTCCGTGCACAGCGATTGCCCGAGCACGGTCCCGCCGATGATAAAGGCGCCCACTGAAGCGCGCTTATTCTTCGCGAAGAACAGTCCGCCCATCAACATGAAAGTGCCGGCAACGGCATAGTCAATGATGGCGTGGGTGCGTGGGCTAATAACTTTGGGCAGGTACTCTTTACCGGCGTTTGCGATCATCTGGGATACAGGCATAATTCGGTTCCTCTACGATAAAGATGCACTGCGCGCTGCCGGGGTTAGTAGCAGTTTGCCGGGAAGGCGTCACATCCTTGCTGGCTCTGCCCTTATTTTTTCCCTTTCGCCGTCGGAGGAAGCATCCCATTTAGCCGCAGGTACATGGCCGCGCCTGCATAATGGTCTGCCCAATCGTTGCTGAGTCCGAACATCGCCTGCGCCCGCGAGGCCTTGCGTCCGAAGATTGACAGCTCGTCGCCCAGCTTCGAATCATCCACCTTCGCCAGAGAGGTCGAACAGAATGCAAAGGAATCTTTGAGCGCCTGTACCAGCTTATCTTTCCCCTCCGTCTCCTTCACCTCCGATTTAGGAGCGGCCTCACCGGAGATGGCGCCACACAGCGTGTTGTTCGATCCGGCGATATGCTCCATCAAGTGCCCGAAGGTGATCTGCGCGGGAGTAGGACGGTATGAATATTTATCTGCGGGCATCTCCTCCGCCGCGGCAATCAGGTTCTTGGATTTCGATTCCAACTGCTGACGAAGGGTATTCGCTACTGGGTTTTGCTGTGCCAACGCCGGCAAAGCTGCAATGGTCAGGGCCACTATCGCATATACAAACCTTTTCATCTGCATTCTCCTAAGAATTGAATTTAACAACTCCCTCCACGGAAGCACTCCCGCGAGCCTACGTAGAAACTCTATCAGCATTGGCCTCTTCGCCTCGCCCAGCCCGCAGCGGCAACTTTGCTAAAGTGTAAATATGCGTCTCCGGCTTCTGATGTTGTCACTCGCCCTGCTGGTTTTCTTCTCTCCCTTGCAGGCGCAGCAGGTACTTCCCGCCTCCCCAACGACGGTCGCATGGGGATACTACTGGACGAAGGCCAAGCCGGTGCTTACCGTGCATAGCGGAGACACGGTGCGGGTGCAGACGCTCTCCACCTGCGGCTCCCCGGAGCGGTTGCAGGCCGCAGGGGTCAAGCCATCCGATATCCCGCAATATGTGAGTGATATTTATAGCGCGAAGAACATAGATAAGGGCCCCGGCGGCCATATTCTCACCGGCCCAATCGCGATTGCGGAGGCGCAGCCGGGAGATGTTCTGGAAGTACGCATCCGCAAAGTTGATATCGATGTGCCCTGGAGTTGCAACGGTTTCTCTGTGGGTCATGGATACTTGCCCAACGATTTCCCCTACGGCAAGATGACGATTATTCCCCTTGACCTGAAGCGCATGGTGGCAAACTTTGCGCCCGGCATCGAAATTCCATTGCATCCTTTTTTCGGCTCCATGGGTGTCGCGCCCCCCGCTTCCGCTGGCCGCTACAACAGCACCGAGCCCTGGATGCACGGCGGCAACATGGACAACAAGGAGCTGGTCGAGGGGACGACGCTTTATCTGCCCGTGCACACAGCGGGCGCGCTGTTCGAAGTGGGCGACGGACACGCCGGCCAGGGCAATGGCGAGGTGGACATCACCGCCCTTGAAACCATGCTGAGCGGCACCTTCCAGTTCATCGTCCATAAAGATATGCACCTGCTGTGGCCGCAAGCGGAAACCGACAAGTACTACATCACAATGGGATTCAGCGCTGATCTGAATGAAGCCACTAAGATGGCGCTGCGCAACATGATCAACTTTTTGATCTCGGTCAAGCACCTCACCCGCGATCAGGCATACCAGTTGAGCAGCGTCGCGGTGGATCTCGACATCACGCAACTGGTGGACGGGAAGGTGGGGGTGCATGCGATGTGTCCCAAGGCAATCTTTGTCGAGCCGGCGCAATGAGCGAAACCTCCGCGGGGAGCCGCTAGCTGCGGGGAAAGCCTAAGCCATGTATAAGGGGCCCTAAAGGCGGTAAAAACAGCCCAAAAACACAGCAGAAACACTCTAAAAACGATCGAAAAACATCGAAAAATGATCAAAAACCGCGCTCTTTCGGATGCGAAGCGGAACCTTAGTCTTTTGCCTGTTTTTTAAGGTAAACGGGGGAGCCGTTTGCAACTCCGGGTCGCATCCGGAAGACCTGACCTTCCCTGCCAGAAGAATATGCTTCGACGGGCTAAGATAACTAGAGGATTTAGAGATGGCACAGATCGACACCAACCCGAAGCAGCAGGCCCACGAACTCATCGAGCGAATGGCTCCCAGCCAGGTCTCTGCCGTGGTCAGGCTGCTGGAAACCATGCTCGACCCCGTATCTCGTGCTATTGCCAATGCGCCATTCGATGACGAGCAGGAGACCGAAGGCGAACGCCAAGTCGTTGCCGCTTCCAAGGCTTGGCTGGAGCAAAATCCGGATCAGGCGATTGCGCACGAGGACATTCTGGCCGAGTTCGGCCTCTCTTCTAAAGATCTCAAACGCAGCCAGTAACAGAATGAAGAAGATCATCTGGTCCGCACCCGCCCGCGCCGATGTCCGCCGTATCGACCGGGACATTGCGATGCGCATCCTCACCGCTCTCCATCGCTTCGCCGAGACCGGAGAAGGCGACATCAAGAAGCTCCAGGGGGAGTCCGGCGAGCTGCGCCTTCGAGTCGGCGATTACCGTGTTCGCTTCACAGAGGATTCCGCCAACACTCTCCACATCCACTCCGTTCGCCACCGCTCCGAAGCCTATCGTTAGGCCGAAGCAGGTGCGGCATGAGTTTCGCCGACGTTGAGCAGCAGACAGGTGACGTCGTCGGTGAATTTGCTGTGGCAATGGTCGGCGGCGCGGCGCACGACGTGGTGGAGGAGGGCGTCGGCGGAGGATTTTTGAGCTTCGGTGGGCACCGCGTCTTCCCCCAAAGCGGCGAGGAGGCGCTCTTCGCCGAATTCTTCCTCTGCACCACCGCCATCGCTATCACGGCTCGCCTCCGCCAGGCCGTCGGTGTAGAGCAGGAGGCGGTCGCCGGGTTCGAGGGTGATCTCACAGTTGTGGAACTGCCAGTCGGGCCAGAGACCGAGGACGGCGTCGGCGCATTCGAGCTTTAAGTTTCTGCCGTTCGCGCCGGAGAGCAGGGGCGGGCTGTGTCCGGCATTCGCGTAAGCGAGGTTGCGAGTGGCGGGGTCATAGACGCCGTAGAAAAAGGAGATGAACCGGGCATTATCCGGGGCGCCGTTTTTGCAGGTGAGGGTGTTGACGCGGCGGCAATAGCTCGGCGGGATCGATCCATTCGGTGGCGGTGACTTTTACGGCGGCTTGCAGGTTGGACAT
>JBDTLH010000397.1:0-3643 GCA_039934875.1 Acidobacteriaceae bacterium
TAAGTCCTGCCGCCGCAGCCAGCGCTTCGCCGTCTCCGGCAACTCCTCCTGCGTACCCCCTAACGCTGCCGCCACCAGCGCGACTGCCGCCCGTGCAACCGCGCGCTCCTCCTCGCTCTCGCCCCGCTGCAAAGCATCTTCCAGATCGGGCAAGCGCAATCCCGACGCCAGTCCGCCCAGCCAATCCATCGCCGCCGAATTCTCAAACGGGCCGCCGCCCCATGTACGCATAGAATCCATTATTGTTGCAGATGTCAGGCCATGGGCTTAAGGGCGGTCAGCGGACGGAGATGGTACGGGTCGCGGAAGCGTATGCTCCACTGGCATTCCACGCGCGAACGGTGAGGTTGTGGCTGCCAGCCCTTATCGGGATGGTGGCCCTTAGCGGCGAGCCGGAGGTACGGGCGACGATTTGGCTATCCAGATAGGCGATGATCGAGACTATCGAATGCTGCGCGTCGCTGGCGCCCGCCCCGATGGTGAGCTGTGGGCCTTGTTGGGGATAGGCGACCGACCAGGTGCTCAGGTCCATGAAGGGCAAGTCGGCGTTGGTGAAGAGGTCGGACATGGGTTGCGCGGAGGAGCCGGCGCCAGGGCATCCATAGAGCACGGGGCTGGCGCAAACCGTGCTCAGCAGATTCTCGTGGCGGTAGAAGCTGGGCGAGGCGTAGGCGCGCTTGACAGCGTGCCCCACCGCCACCAGAGCGACGTGACCGCCACCATGCGCGGGGTCGTTGTCGAAGGATTCATCGAAGACGATGAGCAGCAGGCCGGTCCTTTGAAACTGCTGGTTGGCGAGCAGGGGGCCCAGGTTCGCCTGCAGCCAGTGGTCGGCGGTCGAGAGCGAACAGTCATGCGCGTCGTTGCAACGGTTGGGAATGATGAAGGAGTAGTTGGGCAGTGCGCCGTTCGCCAGGTCATGGGCGAATTCGGTGAAGGGAACGAGGTTCTGGCGTTCGGGATTGCTGTTGCGCACATCGCTGAAATAAGTGAACGGGTTGTGGTGCCTGAAGTAAAGGCCGGTGTCTCCGCCGAGGTAGCCGACCGAAGGCAGCCCTTCAGCGTAGGAGCGCCAGGTCTTGCCTGTGGAGGAGAAGTGGCGAACCAGGTTGTCAGCGCTGACCGTCCCGTTGAAGTTATCGTTATTGGTAATGATTTGCCCGGTGGTCAACATGAAGTAGTTGCCGATAGAGGGATGGGTATCGGCATAGTACTGCGATCCATAAGCGTAATCGTGCGCGATCGCGTTGAGATAAGGCATGGAGCTGTTGTTGATCACGCTCGAAAAACTGTGGTTCTCGAGGGTAACCACCACCACATGCTGCGCGGTGGACAACTCCGGCTGGGGGCTGGCCGTTGGCTCGCTCTGGGCTAGAGCGGCAGAGGCGAGCAGGAGGGGGAGGAGAGCATTCGTCAATCGCATGATGGCAGCCACATTAAGCAGGGTACAACTCTGATGCAAGCTGGAAGCGCTCGTAAGTGGAAACAGGAGGCTGGAGCCTCCCAGTTGCCTACTGTGGTACCGCAAAATGAGAGTCGGCGACCCTGGGACCGGCGATTGGCATCCTAATTACACGGGTTGAGAGTGTCAGGTTGCGCTATGGTTAACCAGGAAGTGAAGGCTACGCCAGAAAAGAGGCGAGCATTCAAAACGGAAGACGTGGTCCCGGAGAGCGGGAGTTATCGGGTCAATCATGCTCCGCATCGCCTTCCCCGCGAGATTGTGCTGCTCAAAGGCCAGCGCTTTCCGCGTTGTGCCAAATGCACGACGGCGGTCAGCTTCGAAGCCGATGCTTTAATGCCCAACCTGGAGCGCCGCGGACGTGTGCTGCTCTATGAGCTGCCGGAGCTGCCGGCGGATACACTGCCGCAATCCTTATACCTGTCCCTGCCATTAATGAGCGCTTGGCGTAGCGGCTGGAAATCTCCTTGAGCTTGAAATGCGCATCAAAATTACCGTAAGCTGCTACTTCGGAGGTGGCCCCGTGGCGGTGATGAAGATGAGAAAGTGTCCGACCTGCATTGGCATCGGATATTGTCCAGAGGGGGATGCGTGCCCCACGTGCGAGGGTACGGGCGAGGTGCCGACGGAAGAGGCAATTATCGACGAGCCCTGCCAACCGGGATACGCGTGATTATGCGGGGCCGAAGACCCCGGCCGGGGCGCCCTCTGACAAGTACGAAGATTTGAGGGTGGGAATGGCAGAATAGAAGTACGTGCTGCTAACGGACTTCGATTTCGAGCTTCCTCCTGATTTGATTGCGCAGTCTCCGTTAGCGGAGCGGGCAGGCGCGCGCATGTTGCGTATCACCCGCGCGGGATGCGGGATGCGGGACCGCCAGTTTTGTGAGTTGCCGCGCCTGCTGCGTTCTGACGATCTGCTGGTATTCAACAATACGCGGGTCATTCCGGCGCGCCTCTTTGGGCGGCGGTCGGGTGCGCGCGCCCAGGTGTTAAGCGCGCGCAATCCCGCGATGCGTGAATTTCTGTCGGGGCGGGTCGAGGTCCTGCTGACCAGGCGAGTAGGAGAGTGGGAGTGGGAGGCGCTGGTGCGGCCCGGGCGCAAACTCGCGGTGGGGGAGAGAGTGTGGTTCTATCCCGGTGACAAGCAGGCGGGAGAGCCTCTCCGCGCTGAAGAGGATGCGCACCAGGGCGCGGCGTTACAGTGCGAGATTGTGGCGCGGGGCGAGTTTGGCGAGCGGCGGATAAGGTTCGAGCAGGTGCAAGATTTCGAGCAGCGGCTGCACGCGGTAGGCCATGTTCCCTTGCCTCCTTATATCACCCGCGAGGATACGGCGGCGGACCGGGAGCGCTATCAGACGGTCTTCGCGAGAGCAGAGAACGCGGGCGCGGCGGCCGCCCCCACTGCCGGATTGCACTTCACAGCGGAGGTGCTCGATGAGATCCGCGCCCGCGGCATCGAGTCAACGGAGGTGACGCTGCACGTGGGGCTGGGGACCTTTCAGCCGCTGCGCGAAGCCACGGTCGAGGCCAACCATCTGCATTGCGAGCGCTATGAGATCACGGAAGCAGCGGCGGAGAAGATTGCGCGCGCGCAACGGGAGCAGCGCCGCATCGTCGCCGTCGGCACCACTTCAGTGCGCACGCTGGAATTCGCCGCCCGACAGGCGCACGATGGAATGGTGGGCGCCGGCGCGGGAGAGGCCGACCTCTTTATCTATCCCGGATATCAGTTCCGCGTCGTCGGAGCGATGCTCACCAACTTCCACCTGCCCCAGTCCAGCCTGCTGATGCTGGTGTGCGCCTTTGCCGGCAAGGATTTTGTCTTGTCGGCGTATCATCACGCCATATCCGAGCGCTACCGGTTTTTCAGCTACGGAGACTGTATGTTGGTGGAATAACCTGTAGCTCATGATGCTCGATCAGTTCGCATTCAAGTCTCGGGTCCAACGTCTCGCCCCGGTGACGCTCGCGTTCCTGCTCTATCTGGTGACCGGCCTGGTCACCGGATTCGACCTCCTGGATAAAGCAAGTTTCGCCCTCTTCGCGCGTCCCTTTCATCCGCTGGAAACTGTCTCCCTCATCGGTTCCTTTTTCCTGCTCGCGGCGGCTTTTCTCAGCCTCTCTGTCGCCATGGCCCGGACCGCACTGATTGGCGCCGCGCTGCTGTGGGCCTATTAC
>JBDTLH010000398.1:0-5042 GCA_039934875.1 Acidobacteriaceae bacterium
AAGCTCAAGACCCTCGACGGAGTAGAGCGCACCTTGTTCGAGGACGACCTGGTCATCGCCGACGCCGAAAAGCCCATCGCCCTTGCCGGCGTGATCGGCGGAGAAGATACCAAAGTCACCGACACAACCCGCAACATCTTGATCGAGGCCGCATGGTTCGATACCGCGACCGTGCGCCGCACCTCCCGCCGCCACGGACTACACACCGACGCCTCCCACCGCTTCGAGCGCGGCGCCGACTTCAACGCCACCCCCCTCGCCGCGCGGCGCGTCGCCCAACTTATCCAACAACAATCTGCCCCCAGTGGCACAGGCTCTCAACTCGATCAAGACACTGCCGCCAGTGGCACAGGCTCTCAGCCTGTGCTCCATCCACCCGATCATTCAACCCGCGGCTCCGGTTGTATCATCGCCAGCGGGTTGCTCGACGTCATCGCCCACCCCCTACAAATCCCGCCCATTGAACTGCGCCTCTCCCAGGTCCGCCGCATCCTCGGCAAAGAAATTGGTGGGCCGGAGATCAAACGTATCCTCACCCGCCTCGGCTTCGTATTGCGCCCGCTCACCGACTCGAACTTCGAGGTCGCAGTCCCCACCTGGCGTCTCGATATCAGCCGCGAGATCGATCTCATCGAAGAGATCGCCCGCGTCCACGGCTTCAACCAGTTCGAAAACCACCTCCCCGCCTTCTCCGGGGCCGTCGTCGAACTCCCCACCGCGCAACAGGAAAATCAGCTCCGCCACACCCTGCTCGCCCTCGGCTACAACGAGGCCCTCTCCAACACCTTCTCCAGCCGCGAAGACGCCCAGCGCTTCACGCCCCAGGCGAAACCCGTCGAACTCGAAAATCCTCTCAGCGAAGAGCGCGCCGTCATGCGCACCTCCCTCGTTCCCGGCATGCTGGACATGCTCGCCCACAACCTCAACCGCGACCAGAACTCCATCCGCCTCTTCGAGATGGGCAATGTCTTCCGCGCCGAGGGGGACCAGGTCGTCCAGTCGGCGGCCGCATGCCTGGCTTTTACCGGTCCGCAAGCCGGTCAAAGTTCCGCCTTAAAAGCAGCAAAAAACAGCGATTCTGATGCCAATTTGTGGCCCATTGGCGCCTTTTTTCAACTTAAAGGAGACGTTGAAGCCCTGCTTGCAACTTATAGCGGGACGGCCGTTTATGAGAAAAAGTCGCCAGAATTCCTTGCTTCCGGCAATGCCGCCCAAATTTCCCTCAATCACACCGTGATTGGCTCGATCGGAGAGCTCTCCCCCGCCGCCTACGGCACTCGTAAGTTCAAGCAGCCCATATACTTGGCGGAACTCTATCTCGACCGCCTCTATCCCCAGCCGCTGCGCCAGGCGCGCTATACTCCGCTCTCCCGCTATCCCGCCGTGGAACGCGATTTCTCCTTCCTAATCCCCGAACAACTACAATGGAATCAGCTACATAACGCCATCCTATCGCTCGCGATCGCAGAACTGAAAAGCTTCGAAATCATCGATGTTTTCCCCCTGAAATCCACTCAAAATGGCAACTATTCCGCCCTTTTTCGCGGTATATTGCAGTCCAATACCCGCACCTTGACCGACCAGGAGATCGCCCACATCACCACCCAAATCATCACCACTCTCACCACCATGGGAGCCACCCTGCGCACCTGAAGACCGGGTAACCACACTGAGTGACGAAAGATATGTGAGAAAAGACTGTAAACCGGCTGGACAACCTGTAAGTTTGTAGAGCCACTACAGAGCTACTATGGATATTGTGATGCACCCACCAGAGAACTATGTAACCGGAACGGGAACTGACGAGCTGCGCAGTTCGGTGAGATTTCCCCTTTCGCTGTCAATTCATGTCATCACCGAATCGAACGGCAAGCTGGTGGCACAGACGCAGAACATCTCCTCGGGAGGAGTTCTCTTCGACGTCAATGAAACACTCTGCGTGGGATCGCGTGTGGAGTTTCAAATCGACATGCCGGCCGGGATACTGGGAACTCCGGATGATGTAGCGGTGCAGTGCATTGGACGGGTGGTGCGCTGCTCCGGGGCGCGGGAGCAGAAGGAAGTTGCCGCGGTGATTGACGATTATTGTTTTGAGCGTTTCAGCCGATAAGCGGCGTAAAGGGTGAATCGACGTGAAGGAAACAAATCAAAGTTCGAGCGCGGCCCCAGAGGCAAGCGCCATAAAGATCATTCTGGCGGATACGCAGGCGATCTACCGTCTGGGAACTAAAAAGATATTCGCCCTCGAAGACGACATCCGGGTGGTGGCGCAGGCCGAGACGCTAGGCCAGGTGCTGGCGGCGGCGCAGAAATTTCCCGCCGACGTGATCTTGTTCGAGACTGCGATCTCGACCAATCCAGCAGAGGCGGCTTCGGAGGTGCTGCGCAAAGCGCCGAAGGCAAAGATCATCGTTTTAGTCGCGGAGATGGACGAGGACGATACGCTGGAGTACTTCCGCCGCGGCGTACGGGGCATCATCAGCCGCGCGATCTCCCCGGAGATGCTGATCAAGTGTGTACGCAAGATCGCCGAAGGCGAGACCTGGATCGATAATCAGGCGGTTACCTGGGTGATCGACGCTTACCGCCAACAGGCGGCGCAATTGATGACGCCGCGCAACCGCGCGAAGCTCAGCGACAAGGAACTGCTGATTATCTCCTGCGTGAGCCAGGGTCTGCGCAACAAAGAGATCGCGAATGAGCTGGGGACCACCGAGCAGGTGATCAAGAACTATCTGCGTAAGGTCTATGACAAACTGGGCGTCTCCGACCGGCTGGAACTGGCGCTTTATTGCATTCATCACCAGCTTCTTCGACCACAGAAGATAGAAGGAGCCGCCGAAGCCGTCGAAGCCGGAGGAGAGCTGCCGGTTTCGCAAGCTGTCGGAGTCTAGCTTTCATAACTTTGTCTCCGCACAGCCGTGAACTCGTCCCAATCCCACAATTCCTTGCGTTCGGAGAAGTGCCTGCAGCCGTTTATAGCATTTGCTTTTAACGGTTTGGGCGTAGTGCTGTGGAGAAAACTGGTTTGGCGTCGAGCTTGCAGCCTGATCTACGCAAAGCTCTACCAATTCAAGAGAATAAACCGTGTTTCCGCCCCCGGCCCCTTCACTGCGGTGTTGCCGCTGCAAATCTCGCGACCCCAAAAAGACGCGCCGGCTGCCGCTGTCCACTCCCAAGAAGCGCATTTTGTGGAGCAGCGATGAAAGTTTGCAGCGCCAGCTCAGTTGCGGTATCGCTCTGCTCGCTGATTCGTGGGATTCCTATTTCGTCTCTCAGTCAGGCAAGCTGCTATCAACCGCCATTGCCTTCCGCCCCCATCTGATCATCCTCAACGCCTATGATCCATCGCTGCATGGCTTCGAGGCGTGCCGCCGCTTGCGCGGCATTCCTTGCCTGGCGTCCATTCCAGTGGTACTCGTGATGCGCTCCGGAGACTTGCTCTTCCATGCGCTGGCGCAACGGCTGCAGCGCACCTCCATCATGGAAGCTCCCCTGGGCGGGATGCGCATGTTAGAGGAGCTGCAAGCGCTGGTGTCGGCCTGCAACTAGCGCCGAGATGGGGCGGGCCCGCGGTTCTTGGCCTCCTGCGCACCATCTTTCTTGAGCAGTGCCGCCGCCTCTTCCAGGCTGAGCGAATTGGGCACTCGCTTATAGTCGCTGGTCTCGTCATCCTCGTTCTGGTCGATGCTCTTAAACAACAGCGCGCGCCCGGAGATATGGACGTGGGTGGCGACGATCTCCCATTCTTTGGGGGCGACCTCCGCGCGCTCGATATTGAAGCTGCCGCCTTTGCGCAATCTGCCGAGGATGCCCCAGCCGAACTCCACATCCCGAATCAGGCGGCCTTTGAGCGACTTCAGGCGCAACTGGCCCATGTCCACGGTCATGGTGCCGGCCATGGCGGCGAAGACCTGGGCCTCCCTGCTAGGCGGATTAAAGTTGGGATTGGGTTTGAACTGGAAGACGCCAACGCCATTCGCTTCGCTCACCTTGCTCCATAGAAAACCTTCCGGCAACATGCGCAACAAGTCATTCGCCTTCTTGCCATCGGAGTGGCGGTCGGCGGCCTGCTTCTGCTGCTCCGCGGGGTCGGAGATCAACTGTTTTCTGCGACTCTCATCGCTGGCGCGCTGCTCTGCACTAGGTGGCCGTCCATCTATCTCCAGCAACCTGGAGAGGTTCGCCTTCCTGGTTTCCACCACCAGCTTGGTCGTGCTCTTCTCCGGCGTCTTCTTCTTTTCCTTATACATCCAGTGCGAATGGTCGCCGGAGTCGGCGGCGATCTCATTGTTGACCACCTTCTGGATGATCTCTTTGGCGCCGCTATCCTGCGCCAGGGCATGGACCGGCGCCATGATCCCGAGGGCGGCAATCAACACAAGGTGAGTTGAAACTTTGCGCAGCATACAAGTTAGACGTGAGCGGGACGCGCTTTGTTGTACGGCAGGGGGCGCTTCGTTCCGCGGGATTTTATGACTGAATGGATGGAAGGTTTGGAAGATGGAAGTTTGGATTCGAGAGGTGATGAAGAAAGTTCCCCGATTCATGTGTATCCAGTGATCTACCTCAGCGCCTGAAGGCGGGTCATGTTACGTCGGTTGCCCCGGACTAAAGTCCGGGGTCTACCGGAGCCGCTCATTGCTCATTGCTCAGGAAGCTACTTGTAAGTCCTCACGCGCCTCTGCGTTTTCTGGAATAAATATCGCGAAGACGGTGCCGCTGCAGCCCAGCCGGGTGCTGGAGTGAATACGGATCGATCCGTGGTGCTTTTCCACGATACCCTTGCTGATCCACAAGCCCAGACCGGTCCCGTTCATGCCTTTGCTGGAGTTAAAGGCCTCGAACAGGTGCTTTCTAACCTCCGCTCCAACCCCTTGCCCGGTATCGGCAACCGTGATGCGAATACCGCGCCGGCTCGTCGCGGGGTTCGTCGCTGCGCGCTCCCGCAGCAGTATGCGGCCTCCCCCGCGACTGGCGTCAAAGGCGTTCCCGATCAGGTTGGCAAATACTTGCCGCAGCTCGCCCGGATAGCAAGTGAT
>JBDTLH010000399.1:0-5255 GCA_039934875.1 Acidobacteriaceae bacterium
CCGTCATCGGATGCGTGGCGCAGCAGGAGGGCGAGAAGATATTCGAGAAGGCGCCCTATGTTTCGCTGGTGGCGGGGTCTTCCTCTTATCGCAATCTGCCGCAGATGCTGGTGCAGATCGAGGCGGGAAACGACCGCGTCACCGGGCTGGACGACCGCCAGACCGAAGACGCCTTCGATACCGAATTCACCGCGCGCACCAACCCACATCGCGCCTACATCACCATTATCGAGGGCTGCGACAAGTTCTGCGCCTACTGCGTGGTGCCCTATACCCGCGGAAAAGAGCGCAGCCGCGCCTCGGATAGCGTTCTCGAAGAGGCGCAACGCATTGCGGCCATGGGTTATTCCGAGATCCAACTGCTGGGGCAAAACGTTAACTCATATCTTGATCCTTCGGAGAAGATGACGTTTGCCGAGTTGCTGAACGCGGTCGGCGAAGTGCCGGGTATTCGCCGTGTGCGCTTCACCACCTCGCATCCGCGCGACTTCACCAAAGATATCGTCGAGGTGATCGAAGCGAATCCCAACCTGTGCAGCCATGTGCATCTGCCGGTGCAGAGCGGATCGAGCGAGGTGCTGCGCTTGATGTCGCGCCTCTACACCCGCGAGCAGTATCTCGAACGCATTGGCTGGGTGCAGGCGGCGAAGCGCCATATCAGCCTGACCACGGACATCATCGTCGGCTTTCCGGGCGAGACCGACCACGATTTTGAGCAGACTATATCTTTGCTGGATGAAGTGGGCTACGACGGCGTATTCTCATTCAAGTATTCGCCGCGCCCCAACACGCCGGCCATCCACATGGCAGACAGCATCTCGGAAGAGATCAAGTCGGAGCGGCTGCAGATTTTGATGAACCGGCAGCGGGAGATTCAAAGAGAGAGCTATCGCAGGCACATGGGAGCAACCCTTCAAGTAATGGTAGAAGGAAAGAACGAGGCGCGCGGACAGATTATCGGGCGCAGCGAACAAAACGTGACCGTCAACTTCACGCCGGCTGCGCCCATCCATCCCGCAGTGCGAAGTTACGCCAACGTGAAGATCACGCAGACGTTTCCCAATAGCCTCGCGGGCGAACAGGTCATGAATTAAAGGAGGAGGTCGCGCATGGAAGTCGAAATGAAGATCCGGGGGCTGATGATGGACCCGGTCACCAACATGCCGATCATCGTCCTGCGCGAGGCGGGCGGAGAATCGGTGCTGCCCATATGGGTCGGCATCTTCGAGGCCAATGCGATCGCCTTCGAGATCGAGAAGGCGACGCCACCGCGTCCTATGACCCACGATCTGTTGCGCAATATTGTGATGGGTTTCAATGCCACCGTGCAAAAAGTAGTGGTCACTGAGCTGCGTGATGATACTTTTTATGCCGTGATCTGGATGGAGCGGCAGGGAAGTTATATCAGCGTCGATTCCCGTCCCAGCGATGCGTTGGCACTGGCGCTGCGCACGGATTGCCCCATCTTCGTGAATGATTCCGTGCTCAAGAGCTCGAAGGTGGTGGCGATGGGGCAGGAGCGCGTCTCGGCTGACGACCTGAAACGCTGGCTGGAGAATCTGGGGGATGAAGATTTGGGCCGTTACAAGATGTGAGGGAGTTCGCAGTTTACAGTTTACGGTTTACCCGCGGCGGGATTTTCAAGGCCAGCTATTAACCGTAGACCACGAACTGTGAACCGTGAACGGTAAACTGTGAGCTATAAACTGTGAACCCAAGACCCGATCCCGCCGAACAACTGCAAGCCCTCTACGTCGCCGGATTCGATCTCGAAATTTTCGAACGCTATCCCAAGGCGATCGCCATTGTGCGCGGAGAGTGCATCGCGTTGCTTGTGCCCGGTCCCGATGGGCTGCAAACTCTCGGCACCCCGGGATGGAAGATCGGTACGGAACTTGCGGTGCTTACTACTGTGGAAGGCAGGCAGGTCTTCCAGTTCAAGCAGCAAATACTCGAAGCGACAGAAGAACGCAGGTATGCGCTCGCCGCCTTCCGCGAAGACCTCCTGCGCACAATCCGCAACTAAACCGATTTACCAGAGGACGTTGGCGGGGTATGATAATCGGGAACTTCGATTGAACGGATGCTCCGCGCAACCATATGAAAAATTCTCAGCATTTCGCTCTGGCAGTAATACTCCTAGGCTGTGTCGTGTTCCAATCTGCGTTTGCACAGACGAATCAGCCACAGAACCTTCCGTGGATGAAAACGGATGCGGGCCACACGCCTGATCAGCGCGCGGAGATGGTGCTCAAAGAACTCACGCTGGACGAGAAGATAGATTTAATGCACGGACAAGGAATGCCGGGCTGGCCCACGCACATGCCGCGAGAGAACCAGGGCAACGGGGGTGCGGGATTTGTGCTCGGCATTCCGCGGCTGGGTATTCCTCCCATCTATATGAGCGACGCCGCGTATGGGGTCCGCAGCAGCGCCGAAAACGGTCGCTACTCAACCGCGCTGCCCTCCAATATCTCATCGGCGGCGAGCTGGGACCCGCGCGCTGCTTGCGCATACGGCGCGCTCATCGGACGTGAGCTGCGCGCCCAGGGCTACAACATGTCATTGGGCGGGGGCGTCAATCTAACCCGCGATCCCCGCAACGGCCGCACCTTTGAGTACATGGGAGAAGACCCCATTCTCGCGGGAACGATGGTCGGCAACCGCATTAAATGCGAGCAGGCGCAGCATGTAATCGGCGATATCAAGCATTATGTCCTCAACGATCAAGAGAGCGGGCGCGAAGAGGTCAATGCCGCCATTAGCGAGCGCGCTTTGCGTGAGACTGATTTGCTGGCGTTTGAGATCGGGATCGAGACCGGACACCCCGCGGCCGTGATGTGCTCCTACAACGCGATCAACGGAGACTATGCCTGCGAGAACAAACATCTGTTGACCGACGTGCTCAAAGACGATTGGAAGTTTCCCGGCTTTGTCCTCTCCGACTGGGGCGGGACACACAGTACGGTGAAAGCGTCCGCCGCCGGACTCGACAATGAAGAGCCGCTCGATGAATTTTACGGCGCCAAGCTCAGGCAGGCGGTGCAAGCGGGCAAGGTCCCAATCTCCGAACTGGACGGCCACGTGCGCCGCATTCTGCGCTCTGAATTCGCCAGCGGGATCATAGATTTTCCGATCCAGAAAAGCGTAGTGAATGTGGATGCCGGATTCGAAACCGCGCGTCGCATCGCCGAGCAGAGCATGGTGTTGCTCAAGAACGACAATCATGCGCTGCCGCTTGATCGCAACAAAATCCACTCCATCGCCATCATCGGCCCTCACGCCGATACTGGTATGATCTCTGGCGCGGGCTCCGCGCAGGTGGACCCACAGGGCGCCACCGCAAACAAGTGGCAGGCCCAGGTGTGGTTTCCGACTTCTCCATTGAAGGCAGTGAGCGCGAGGGCTCCCGGCGTGAACGTGAAGTTCGACGCGGGCAGCGATCCGGCATCCGCCGCCGCACTCGCCGCGCAGTCGGATATCGCGATCGTGTTCGCCTATCAATGGACCAGCGAAGGCATGGACCTGCCCAACCTTTCTCTTCCAGATAATCAGGATGCGCTGATCGAGCGCGTGGCCGCCGCGAACCCGCGCACCATCGTTGTACTCGAGACCGGCACCGCCGTGACCATGCCCTGGATTGACAACGTGCAAGGCGTGCTGGAGGCGTGGTATGGCGGCAGCAAGGGGGCTGACGCGGTCGCCAACATTCTCTTCGGGGATGTGACTCCAAGCGCGAAGTTGCCCATGACCTTCCCCCGCAGCGAGGCCGACCTGCCGCACCCGCAAATGACCATTCCCTCTGCGCAAGAGCTGGGTAAGGCAGCCGTGATGCGGACCGGCGAAGCCAAGCCAACCTTCACCGTGCGTTATACCGAGGGACTAAAGGTCGGCTACAAGTGGTATGACGCCGAGCACAAGCCGGTGCTCTTTCCCTTTGGCTACGGCCTCTCTTACACCACCTATCAATATTCCGATCTGAAAGTGGACTCGTTCGCGCCCTCCGTAATTAGCTTTAAGCTAACCAACGCCGGCAGCCGCCCCGGAGACGAGATCGCCGAAATCTACGCCGCACTCCCTCCCAGCGCGGGCGAGCCCCCCAAGCGATTGGTGGGATGGAGCAAGGTGCACCTCGAAGCCGGCGAGAGCAAGAATGTCAGCGTCACTAGTCCCGCGAAATATCTCTCGATCTATAATGAAGCGCAAACAAAATGGGAGCTGGTCCCCGGCAGCTACACATTCATGGTCGGAGGATCATCGCAGGACCTGCCGCTGCACCAGGCAGTCACCTTCCAGTAATTCAGTGATCGCCGCTGCCGCCGTAGCTCCAGTCTTCGTCCCATCGGCCCAGCCCGAACTCGCCCGAACCGTCCTCCAGCACGCGATGCCGCAAGATTGACAGCCCCTGTTCGAGCAGCGGGACCAAGTCTTCGCGCACCCTGCTATGCGTCGCCAAAGCCCGCGGATTGCCCTCTGCCTTCCACTGGTAAATCTCTCCCGGCACGATCACATTCTGCGTGATTTCATAATCGGGCAACTTGCCTTGCTTTTCATCCAGCAGTCCGGAGATGCGGCGTGACTTGACCCACCACTCCGCGATCAGCCGATCAGTGGGCAGCCCGCCCTGCAGCGCAGAGTTCACCGAACCGTATTGATTGGGAACATAGCGTCGGACGATCGCTCCCAGCCGCTCGAAATTCAGGTGCGCGTTCTTGATCTCCAGCGGATCGAAGGTCCACTCCATCAGCTCAACGCCGCGGCGCAGCATGTCCTCGCGCTGCGCCAGCTTCATCCGCCTTCCCAATCCACGGTTGCGGTATGCGGGATCGACCGCCAGCATATGCGAATGAAAATACGCGTGTCCGTTGCGGTAGCCCGGTATCGCCAGCGCGAAGCCTACCATCCGTTCGCCATCGAAGCTGCCGATGATCTGGCCCCCGATCTTCTTCGCCACGATAAACATGCGCGAGGGAATGATGTCCGACTCGTCATAGCCCCACACCATCTTCTGTATCTCGACGCAAGTTTCAAACTCATCCAGCCCGTGGCAGTCGCGGACCACAATCTCAGCCATGCTGCTCCATCCCTTTTGCTCTCCTCCAAAGTTTGTCCATCTCCTCAACGCTCAAGTCATGGATCTCGCGTCCCGACTCCCACGCCGCGCGCTCCATGCTCGCGAACCTGCTACGGAACTTCGCATTCGCGCCGCGCAGCGCCGTCTCCGAATCCACTTTAAGGTATCGCGCCAGGTTCAC
>JBDTLH010000400.1:0-5787 GCA_039934875.1 Acidobacteriaceae bacterium
TCCATTTGGTAATCGAGCACGGCGCAATTGAGGCGTTAGACACATTCCCGGTCCTGTTGCCGCCCGACGTTGCTCCGCTTCCCGAGGTGCACATCTCTACCGCATCGTCATGGAATGCTGTCGCCAAAGGATACGCGTCTCTGAGCGAGCCCCAAATCCATCCCGCACAGGTCGCCGCTTTCATCGCTAAAAATGTAAAGCCCTCGCAATCCCGTGAAGAGTTGGTCCGCTCCATGGTGCAGGCCCTGCACGATAACGTCCGTTACACCGGTGTTGAATTCGGGGTCTCCGCCTACATACCTCAGCCGGCAGTCTCCGTGCTCGACCATCATTACGGCGATTGCAAAGACAAAGCCGCGCTGCTCGTGGCCATGCTGCGGCAAGCTAAAATACCCGCCTATTTGGCTTTACTCAAAGCCCAGGGCGAAGACGTGCGCCCTGGCGTCCCCGGCTTTGGGGAATTCAACCACGCGATTGTGTATGTGCCGGGCAGCCCCGATTACTGGATCGACGCCACCGCCGTGTATGCGCCGCCATCTGAGCTGCCCGTCGTGGACCAGGGAAGACTCGCGCTGATCGTTCGCGACAGCACGACGGAGCTGGTAAAGACACCGATAAGTTCGTTCGATCAGAATCTGGTCGTGACCCAACGCGAGGTGACGCTGAGTGAATTTGGCCCGGGAAAGGTTCGTCAAATCATTGAACCCCATGGGGTATTCGCGGATTCCCTGCGTAGCCTCTATGACAGCGCCGATAGCAAATCAATCGATGCTCAGGCCGCGAGCAATGCTAAGTTCGCGTTCGGGACCGATGAATTCTCAGACCTGGCCCATACTGCTCCTCGCGACCTGTCCAAGCCCTTTACCACCTCGCTCTCCGTGAATAAAGCGCCCTGGGCAAGCTCTGACCTGCATACAGCGGTGCTGTGGATTCCCGATCCCCCCATCCGGGAGTGGTTCCCTTATATCGATTTCAACGAATTCTCTGAAACTGCGGAGCACGATACAAACAAGACCCAGCCGAAGAGGCCGCGCACCACTGACTTCGTCTTCCCTGCGGCATTTGTCCATGAATGGCGATATCGCATCACTCCGCCTGCCGGATTTCAGCCGCAAGCGCTTCTCCCCTCAAAAACAACACCAGTCGGTCCAGCGCGCCTGATTGAGAGCTATACCAAGACCAGCGACGGAGCGGTGCTGGCCAAGCTGCGCTTCGAGCTTCCCAAGTCCCGCCTGACCGTCGCTGAAGTGCGCGACCTGGTTAAACAAGCGGAACTGCTGGAAAAAGGAGAACTCCGGGGCGTTAAGTTCGACAATACCGCGTATCTGCTGCTGTCAAGAGAAGACGTGCAACCGGCCGTCGCGGAGTTCCGCCGCATGGTCGCCTTGCATCCCAAAGAGGCGCTCCACCATGTCTCACTTTCGGAAGCGTTGCTGCAAGCGGGACTCGGCGAAACGGCGAGACGGGAGGCGGAAGAGGCGACCACGCTCGAACCAAAGTCGGCTCAGGCCTGGGCGGCCCTCGGCAAGGCGCGCGAATTCGACCTGGTCGGCCGTGAGCACAAGAAAGGGTGGGACCGTGCGGGCGCTCTTCAAGCTTATAATCGTGCGCTCGAACTCGATGCGAAAAACACCGCTGCCGGCGTTGGCGTCGCCATCGTTCGTGCATTGAATGACGACGGCGTCTTCACCAGCAATCAGGAGGACCTCAAAGCCTCCATTGAGGACCTTAAAAAGCTCGCGGCCGGTCCCGAAAAAGACAGGCTGCACGGCGTCCACGAAAATCTCCTCAATATGTTGTTCTTCGCCGGGCGATACGAGGAATTGCTTGAGACCAGTGCTCCGCTCCCCCTCACGCCCAAGCTCCTTCGTCTGGAGATCGCGGCGACTGCATTGGTGAAGAGCACCGACCAGGCGCTGGAGCTCGCCCGGGAAAAAACACAAGATGAAGCGGAACAGTCGTCGGCGCTGCTTGACGCCGCTGCATGGTTGATCTCGGCGCGGCGTTATCATGAGGCGCTCCCATTGCAAGAGGCGGGTGCTTCACTAAGTCAACACCCGGCATCGTACTCTGCGCGAACCCAGGCCCTTCGCGGAGCTCGCCGCTACACGGAAACGCTGCTCCCGGAAAGCGATCCACGCTCTGCAATCCAGAAGCTGTATTTGGCGCTATTCGGGCGCGGCGGCCCGCAAGAGATATCCCGCGAGTTCAGCCATGTTGTAGTCGAAGAGAAAGATCGTGAGCTATTTGAGGCGGACGTGATTCGAAGAGTTGGCAAGGCAGGTGTGGGAAGTGGCTTCGACCGACTTTCTAACGATGTGGTCCTCGATTGGTTCCTATCCAACTTCCACTACACCGTGGATGGTAACGCGCAGTTGGGATATCGAATTCGCGCCGATCTTGCAGGAAGTTACCGTAATACCGCACTTATACTGCGCGAAGACAATGCCTGGAAGCTGGTCGAATATGGCCACGCGGTTGCCCCAGCCGGACTGGTTGCATTAACCGCCGTGGCGAAAGGCGATGAGGCCACTGCACGCCAATGGATCGACTGGGGCCGCGACGAAACGGAAATTCGCTCCTCCGACGATCCTCTGTTTGGGCCCGTGTTCCCCCGCATGTGGACGAAAGGTCAAGCCGCGGACCGGGAGACGCTCGAAAAGGTCGCAGCGGTGATGGTATCGGGTAGCCGCTGGTCGGGACGTGTGGTTCCAATCCTGCAACGCTCGCTTACTCAGGCCAAAACCGAAGAAGAGCGCATACAACTGCGTCAGGCGCTCTGCGCCGCATTGTTTGCGCAGCAGGATTGGAAGGGCCTAGCCGACGCAGTGGAGCCGCTCGCCAAGTCCGTGCCGCAATCGGACATCGCGTTTCGTTATCTCGCAACTGCGTACATTCAGACGGATCGCTGGAACGATCTGGAGCGCATTGCTCACGAGCGGCTTACCCGCATTCCCGACGATCTGGCCGCTGTTAGGGAACTCGCGCTGGCCGCCGTGAGGCGCGGCGACATGACGGCGGGGCGCAAGCTCCTCAAACCCGTATTGAACGACCGACACGTAGCGCCCAGTGATCTCAATACCTACGCGTGGACGGCGATGTTCACCGGCGGGTCAGACCCTGATGCGATCGAAGCCGCCCAGCGGGCGAACAGCATGACCAACGGAAAAAATTTCGCGGTCCTTCACACCCTCGGCTGCTTGCTTGCCAGCTCCGGCAAGGTGCGTGAGGCCAGACAGACCCTGTTGCAAGCCATGGACGCCGACCATCTTCAGGAACCCAACGACGCCATCTGGTTTGGCTTCGGATTGATCGCCGAAGGCTATGGCGAACCGGCCGCCGCGCTGTCTGCCTACAGCCGGATCAAAGGGCCCAAAAAGAACGAGCCTCTCGCGGATTCGACCTTTAGCCTGGCGCGACACAGAATCGAAGCCCTCCAACAAAAACCTGGAAGCGCTATAGCTGCCGTCTCCAGCGTTCGGAGCGCGGGTAACTCACAGGGATCGGAGAAGAAGTAACCGGGCGGGGAGGGGGGTCGAACCCCCACGACCCTGCGGTCGGCGGATCGGGAAGTCCGCGAACCCCCTCGTGCTTAGGTCGCAAGGACAATTCGACCACGAAGGCAGGACTCCGATTCTGCCTTTGCTGTTTCCATGCCGCCATGACCCTCCGTACTGCTCATTCAGCCCGCTTTTGCCTGCATCTTGCGAGGTTTCAATGGGGTCGTAGGGTCAGAATGAAGGCCGCCCGAGCGGAGTCCCCACAACAGGAGCACGGACGCGACGACGGTGGTCAGGCCGACAGTGACGAAGCCCAGAGTGACCAGTGTCTCTTGCCAAGGGCGCCCGGTGTGTCCGTGAGCCGTGATGGGAGAGAGCGCGCCGGTGCCGAAAAAGGCGGCTACGGTAGTGGTAAGCCAGTTGGCATAGGCGCCGTAGAGGACGATCCAGTAGGCGCTGGTTTTTACCCTGGGAGATAGGGACACGTGGCTCCAGACGGCCCCGAGGACGAGCAGAAAGATGCCGTTCATGAGACCTTCGAGGTGGGCCGCCAGACCCATCCGCATGTTGGCGAAGCGCGGCTCGGCGAGGCCGGTGAGCAATCCCAACAGGAATAGAAACATGCCGTGCCACATGAGACGCCGGTTGGTCAGTTCCATTAGAGTCTCCTCCCAAAAAGTTTGAACCTGCTGAGAACTCAACGGTCAAAATCCAGTGGCGCTCCCTCACCCTATCGAGCAGGCAAGAATAACCGTCTCGGAATATCGTTCCTTGCCTCACACGCTCTCAGGGGCTGGACTCATTTCTTGCCGTTTACCGTCTCCAGGCAGCGGGTGTATAGCTCCAATAGCTGGTTGGCATAATCTTCGGGCTTCTTGTCGTGTCCGCCGCTGAAACCGGCGGTGGGATTTGATTTTCCCGCTCCGGTGACTCCGGCGACAAATTTCATCAGATCGAGTGCGATATCTTCATTGCGCCGCGCACCTAACGCGCCTGAATTCAAATCCATAATGACTCCTGGTTAACTCCTGGTTATAGGATGGCACATTGCGCGCGTCCGCTTCGACCTTTTGGCAGTTTGGCGTCTCCGCCTATCGATGTTCCCAAAATCGTTCCCAAAATCGATCAAAATCAATTCGAAATCGCGATAAATTGTGCGAATTTGAAGCGCGTTTTGATGCATTTTCGGCAGTTCGCAAAAAACCGCCCTATCGCATAGCGATCAGCTATATTCCACCTAGCTTTCAATCGCAATATGACAGACCCGGCCCACGATGTAATCCGCCGGCGCTTTGCCCTCTTCCACCTGTAATACGTTGATCGGATAGGCCGAATTGTGTGGCCGCAGCACTAAATGTGTACCATCAAACTCCACATATTTGATGGCGCACTTGCCCTCCACGTTGACCGCATACATGTTCTGCTCGCTCCCCCGGTAGGGCTTGAGCGAGGTGTAGTGGCGGTCGATGAGCAGGGTGGCGCCGGGGAGGGTGCGAGGGAACATGCTCATGCCCTCGTGGGCGTCTAACTTGATGAGAACAAAGCGATGGCGCGCCTGCGCGGCCTTGCTGGAGTCGGCGCGGAGGCGTTTTAAGAACGCTTTTTTGAACTTAAGAATGTCTTTTACCTGCTCATTCGTGACCAAATCGGAGGTGGCGGCGACCGGTGAATCGACGAGCAGAACGCTTTCGAAGTCCCCTTCGGTAGGCGGGACGATGCTGGCGCGCTTGTTGATTTCATTGGGATCGAGGAGGTCGAGGATGGACATCTTCTCGACGGAGAGTACTTTATCGAGGCCTTCGAGGGAGAGAGAGCGCTTGCGATTGAGGAAGTTGGAGATGTGGGCCTGCTGGAAGCCGGTGAGCTGGGCGAGTCTTTGTCCCGTGATCTCTCCGGCTTCTATCTTACGGAGAACGGCGCGGCGAAGGTTGTCTTTGAGGTTTGAGAATTTCATAGCTGGGTATATCTGATAACTGGGTATATCTAGGAGTTATAGCATAGGAATCTTCCACAGCCTGTGGAAATAATCAGAGTTGACACTCCGAACCAAGAGTAATACTGTCTGGTTACCCCGATAGCAAGGAGCAAAGATGAACGGAAGCACAGAGCGAGAGATGCAGGCGGTAGGGAGGGGAGAGGACCGGGAATTCTGCGAGTTCAGGAGGAAGGCGCGGCACTCGGAGTTGTTGTCGGCGTCAACGGAGAAGTTGCTGAGGGAACTCGGGTTCAGCGGGCGGTTGTGCATAGTGGTGAAGAACGGCACGGTGCAGCGGACGGGATACGAGGA